>DASQFA010000119.1:0-7669 GCA_035633375.1 Rubrivivax sp. | reverse complement strand
GTTGCGGTCGAAGCCCAGCACCCAGGGGTGCCACAGGTCGGTGGTGATGCGGTGCACGTGCACCTTGTAGGGCATGTAGGCAATCATGATTTTCTTCGCCTGGTCGAGCAGCGCCTGGCGCTCGGGGCCGTCGGGCAGCATGCGCTGGCGCTCGTAGAGTTCATTGAACGCCGCCAGGTCGAAGCGCGCATGGTTGGCCTGGCCCTTGTTGGGCCCGTAGCCCAGCGCCAGGAAGGTGTCGGCATCGGGCTGGCCCGCGCTCCAGCCCACGCCCCACATCATCAGCTTGCCGGCGCGGCTGGCCTTCAGCTGCTCGGGCCACTTCGCGACCTGGAACTCGATGCGCAGGCCGAGCGCGTCCATGTTCTTCTTCCACAGCTCGCTCAGCTGGCGCGAGGTCTGGTCGGGCGAGGTGGCGTACTCCAGCTTCAGCGGCTGGCCGTCGGGCAGCTCGCGCCAGCCGTCGCCGTCGCGGTCGACATAGCCGTACAGGTCGAGCAGCGCCTTGGCGCGCGCCAGGTTGTGCTCGCTCATTTCGCTCTTGAAGGCCGGGTCGTAGCCCCACACGCCGGGCGCCACCGGCGACTGCGCCGGCACGGCCTGGCCGCGGCGCACGAGCAGGATTTCGCGCTGCAGGTCCAACGCCAGCGCGATGGCGCGGCGCAGCGCCACCTTGTCGGGCGTGGTGCCGCCGACCAGCGGGTGGTCCATGCCGAAGTAGGTGACGGACACGTCGGCGCGCGGCACGCGCAGCATGCCGATGCCGCGTTTGGCCAGGTTCGGCGCGAGCTGGTTGTTGGGGATGGCGAGGTTGGCAAACTCGGCCGGCAGGCCTTCGAGAAGGTCCTGCTCGCCGTTCAGGAAGGACAGCCAGCGTGGCTGGGCTTCCTCGATCACCGAGATCTGCACCTGGTCGAGCAGCGGCAGGCGCCGGCCCTTGAACTTGGCGGCGATGGCCTGCAGCCGGGCATCGCCCGCAGGCGGGTGTTCGTCGTACAGCACTTCGCGATAGTTCGGGTTCTTCGCCAACAGCATGCGCGAGCTGCGCTTCCACTGTGCCAGGCGGAACGGCCCGGTGCCCACCGGGTGCTCGCCGACCTTGTCGCCGTAGGCGTCGACCACCTCGCGCGCCAGTGCGCCGGTGAAGGAGCCATCGGCCAGGTTGTACAGAAAGCGCGGGCTCGGTTCGGCCAGGCGGACCTGGAAGCTGTAGCGGTCGAGCGCGCGCAGCCCCTCGACCTCGGTGTCGTAGTCGAAGGGCGACTTGGTGTCGATGGCGCGCTTGCGCAGCTCGCTCAGGCCGAGGATCCGGGCGCTTTCCAGTACATACAGGTTGCCGCTCTTCCAGCGCGGGTCGTAGTGACGCTTGATCGAATACACATAGTCGGCGGCGGTGAGCTCGCGCTTCCGTCCGCCGAAGGCCGGGTCGTCGTCGAACAGGATGCCGGGCTTGAGGCGGATGGTGAAGCTGCGGTAGTCGGCCGACACCTCGGGCATGGCCGCGGCGGTATTGGGCCGCAGCTGAAAGGGCCGGGCCATGAAGGCGAACTCCAGTGGCGCATCGAAGATGCCCGCGGCCACGGTGCGCGAGTACAGGTCGGTGATCTGTGCCGGGTCGAAGTTGGTCTCGGCGATCGGGAACGGGTAGCGCAGCGTCTTCAGCGCCGGCGCATCGGCCTGTGCATGCAACGGCCCGGCACACAGCCACAGGGCCGTGCACAGCGCCAGCAGCGAGAGTCGGTTCATGTTCAGTCGCTGCGGCCCGCGCGGGCCGCCACAAGGTGCAATAGCGCTGCAGTCTAAGCCGCTGCGGCACGCGCCACTCCCAGAGCCAGCCGCACATGGGCCGGCACGCCCTGCGCCCTACACTCGCGCCAGCTCCACCACCCTGCACCCGAAACGAAGCTGATGGCGGCCTACCTGATCCGGCGACTCTGGCAGATGGTCCCCACGCTGGCGGGCGTGGTGCTGCTGGTGTTCGTGCTGTTCAAATTTTTCGGCGGTGACCCGGCGGAGATTCTCGGCGGGTTGAATGCCACCCCCGAGCAGGTCGACGCCATTCGCCAGCAGCTCGGCTTGAACGAGCCGTGGTGGGTGCAGTTGGGCATCTTCCTGAAGCAGATCGTCAGCTTCGACTGGGGCAAGAGCTGGGCCACCAACGAATCGGTGGCCCACCTGTTTGCCACGCGCTTGCCGGCGACGCTGACGGTGATGCTGCCGATCCTGCTGCTCGACACGCTGCTGGCGATCCCCTTCGCCATTTATGTGGCGCATGTGCGCGGCTCGCTCACCGACCGCGCCATCATGGTCATCACCACCGTGGCGCTGTCGATCAGCTTTCTGGTCTACATCATCGTCGGGCAGTATGTCTTCGGCTTTCAGCTCGGCTGGTTTCCGGTGCAGGGCTGGAGCGACAGCCTGTGGACCAACCTGAACGTGTATGCGCCGCTGCCGGTGCTGCTGGCGGTGATGGTCGGCATCGCGCCGCAGACGCGGCTGTACCGCAGCTTCTTCCTCGACGAGATCGGCCAGGACTATGTGCGCACGGCGCGCGCCAAGGGCCTGACCGAGCAGACCGTCCTGCTGCGCCACGTGATGCGCAACGCCATGATCCCGATCCTGACGAACATCGGGCTGGCGCTGCCAGGCATCTTTGTCGGCTCGTTCCTGATCGAGGTGTTCTTCTCCATCCCCGGGCTGGGGCGCGAGGTGCTGTTGGCGGTGAACCGCAGTGACTACCCGGTGATCCAGGCGGTGACGGTCTACATCGCCGTGCTGACGATGTTCATCAACCTGCTCACCGACGTGCTCTACAAGTGGGTCGATCCGCGGGTGGTCTTGAAATGAACCACCCCCGCAGCGCCTGCGGCGCTTCCCCCTCGAGGGGGCGACGCTGGAGGGCCGGCAAAGCCGGTTCCGCGACGTCCGCTTGGACAGATCGCGCGCGGCGTATTCGACTGGGGCCGCAGCGATGAGTGCCGTGCTGGGCGACACCACCGTGGTGGTGCAGCAGTCCGAGGGCGTGTGGCATGCCGCCTGGCGGCGTTTTCGCACCGACCGCGTGGGCATGGTGTGCCTGGCCATCGTCTCGGCCTTCCTGTTGATGATCGTGCTTTCGGCGCTTGGTGCGCTGGCCGGCGGCTGGCAGCGTGAGGTGGGTGTGCCGAACGCGCCGCCCACTTTCGTGGGGGCGCGCCCGCCCGAGGCGATGGGCGTGATCGAGGTGCCGAAGGGCCCGAACGTGGACCTGTCGGGCGTGGACCCGCTGGCGCCGCGCTACAAGGAGTGGGACGAGCTCGCGGCGAAATTCCGCACGGTGGAGTTCGCCAAGCTGGAAACCCTGCCGATGGGCGCCGACCGGCTGGGCCGCGATGTGCTGGCCAAGGCCATCAAGGGCACCGAGATCTCGGTCTTCGTCGGCGTCATGGCGGCCGTGGTGGCCACGCTCATCGGCACCGTGCTGGGCGCTTTCGCCGGCTTCATCGGCGGGCGCATTGGTGATCTGCTGGAGTGGCTGTACAACGTCTTCACCTCGATCCCCGGCATCCTGTTGATCTTTGCCTTTGCGGCGGTGTTCGGCCGCGGCATCGGCACGGTGGTGCTGATCCTGGGCTTCACCGGCTGGACCGGCGTGTACCGGCTGGTGCGCGCCGAGTTCCTGAAACACGCGGTGCGCGACTATGTGCGTGCGGCGCAGGCCATTGGCGCCAGCGCCACCAGCCGCATGTTCCGCCATATCCTGCCGAACATCAGCCATGTGATCCTGGTGCAGCTGTCGATCCTGACGGTGGGCTTCATCAAGGCCGAGGTCATCCTGTCGTACCTGGGGCTGGGCGTGCCGGTGGACCAGGTGAGCTGGGGCACGATGCTGGCCGAGGCGCAAAGCGAGCTGATCCTCGGCCACTGGTGGCAGCTGGCCGCAGCCACGCTTTTCATGGCCACCTTCGTGACTGCGTTCTCGCTGATGACCGATGCGCTGCGCGATGCGCTCGACCCGAAGTTGCGGGGGCTGGAATGAGCCGCCCTCGCAGCGCATCGGGCCTGCCCGCGCAAGGAGGGATCGGGGCTGTGGGAGCGGCGTTTGCGAATGCACGGGCACCAGCAGCCTGCGGGGGGCGCTGCTATCAGCGTGGCAGGCGGCCCGGGCATGCGTGCTCCGGCCCACGCTCGCGGGGACGCGGCTTCTGTGCGTCGTCGTTACCTCGTGAACACCGACCAGGCACGACAGCCATCAGCGTGCCGCGAATGGGGCCTGCGCCCGCATGCCCGAACCGCCTGCCCTGTCATCTGCGAGGCGCCTGGCTGTGTGCGCCACGGCGGCCGGTCGCAGGGCGATGGTGGCGTCGGCGGGCGCAGGCCCCATTCGCGGTACGCTGGACGAGGGTGGTGCACGCTCATGATCAGGCCACGGCCGGTGGTGTGCCAGGCAGGTCCCCCGCGAGCGTGGGCCGGAGAACGCGGGCGACGCCAGCGCCCTGCCGCAGCGGCGGACGTGCGCGCACGCAATGCGCCCCGATCGGCGCGCGACGCACGCCCCGTGGCGCAGGCACCGAGCTTCATCGGCAGCCAGTGGCACGACACACGCTGGAGCGGCTGAATTGAGCGAATCGCTGCTGTCGATACGGGACCTGCGCGTCGCCTTCCGCATGGGCAAGGTGAACGGCGTGGCGCAGCGTGCCGAGGCCGTGGGCCGCGGTGCGCAGGGCGTGAGCTTCGACATCCCCGAGAACTGCACCGTGGCCCTGGTCGGCGAATCGGGCTCGGGCAAAAGCGTGACGGCGATGTCGATCGTCAACCTGCTGCCCGACAACGCCGAGCGCGCCGGTCGCATCGTGTACGGCGGGCGCGACCTGCTGCAAGCTGGCGCGGCCGAGATGCGCGCCTTGCGCGGGCGCGAGATCGCCTGCGTGTTCCAGGATCCGATGAGCTCGCTCAACCCGGTGCTGCCGGTCGGCCGGCAGCTGTGCGAGCCACTCATCACGCACCTGCGGCTGAGGCCGCGCGAAGCGCTGGCGCGGGCCGAGGCGCTGCTGGTCGAGGTGGGCATGCCCGAACCGAAACGCCGGCTCGACGCCTACCCGCACGAGTTGTCGGGCGGCCAGCAGCAGCGCGTGATGATCGCCATGGCGCTGGCCTGCGCGCCCAAGCTGCTGATCGCCGACGAACCGACCACCGCGCTGGACGTGACCATCCAGCGCCAGATCCTCGAACTGCTGGCCGGGTTGAAGACGCGGCACCGCATGAGCCTGCTGTTCATCAGCCATGACCTGGGCCTGGTGGGCGAGATCGCCGACCAGGTGGTGGTGATGCGCCACGGCATGGTGCGCGAACAGGGCCCGGTGGCGCAGATCTTCGGCGCGCCGTGCGATGCCTATACCCAGGCGCTGCTGGCCTGCCGACCCAGCCTGACCGGCCCGCCACCGGCAAGGCTGATGGTCATCGACGAGCACATCGCCTCGATGGCCGGGCAGGCTGCTGCCGTGCGGCCGACGGCTGCCGCCAAGGACCCGGCTGCGCCGGTGATCCTGGAGGTGCGCTCGCTCGCCAAGTCGTTCTGGCTGCGCCAGGGCGTGTTCGGCCGGCGCGAGTTCAAGGCGGTGCTGGGCGTGAGCTTCAAGCTGCGGCGCGGCCATACGCTGGGCGTGGTGGGCGAATCCGGCTCGGGCAAGACCACCATGGGCCTGACGCTGCTGCGCCTGCACGAGCCGACGGGCGGCGAGGTCATCTTCGACGGGCGCAACCTGCTGACACTGGACGACCGCGAACGCCAGGCCATGCGCCGGCGCATCCAGATCGTCTTCCAGAACCCCTATGCCTCGCTGAACCCGCGCTTCACCATCGGCCAGACGCTGGTCGAGCCGATGACCATCCACCGCATCGGCACCCACCTGGCCGAGCGTGAACAGCGCGCGCGCGAACTGCTTGGCAAGGTGGGGCTGGACGGCAGCGCCTTTGCCAAGTACCCGCACGAGTTTTCGGGCGGGCAGCGCCAGCGCGTGGCCATCGCGCGCTGCCTGACGTTGAACCCCGAGGTGCTGGTGCTGGACGAGGCGGTGTCGGCGCTGGACGTGTCGGTGCAGGCGCAGGTGCTGAACCTGCTGCGCGACCTGCAGGACGAGTTCGGCCTGGCCTATGTCTTCATCAGCCACGACCTGGGCGTGGTGCGCTTCATCAGCGACGAGGTGCTGGTGATGAAGGATGGGGTGGTGGTCGAGCAGGCCAGCGCGGCGCAAATCATGACTTCGCCGACGCAGGCCTATACGCAGCGCTTGCTGGCGGCCATTCCGCGGGGCTACGTGCCGACGGCCTGACTGCCCGCATGGCTTGTCACTGTGTGATGCCGTAGACGGTGTCGAAGAACGACACTTGCCGACCCAACGCGTCAGTCTTGTAAGCGCACCGAAACGCGCGGGACGCATTTGGGCAGTCGCTTGGTCATCACGATGTGAACAAGCGCACACATCGCTGCGTTGTGAGCGAATCCTGGCCTGTGGCACGGAAGCTGCACTGTCAAGCAGGCCGGTGGTCATGCCGATACACCCGATAACTCCGCAGCAAGAGATCAAGCCATGCCCACCCCGTCATTGATCTTCGCTTCTGGCCCGCGCCGCATGCGCGCCGCACCGCCTGGTGTGCATGGCGGTGCGTCGTCGATGCTGCGCCTGGCACGCCCTGGCGAAACCCGCCTGCCTTCGGGCGCGGCGCTGTCCGACTGGGTCTACCGGGCCGCAGCCATGCTCGACCTGACACCGATGATGGTCGGGCCGCAGACACCCATCGCGCTGCAGATGCAGCCCGCCGCACAGCGGTTGCCGACAGCCCCCCAGGCCAGTGGGGTGCGGACATGATCCTCACGCCCACCCCGCTGCAAAGACCTGCGCCGAGTGGCGCCGTGGTACGGCCGCTGCGCGCCAATGTGCCGTCGACGCAGCGTTCGGCCGCGCCGATAGTGCGCACGGTACTGCAGACACTGCGGGCCCCGCAGCAGCTCTGCCTGGACCTGCAGCCTCGCAGTCGCTAGGCCGCCCACAAGGCTTCGCCTGCGTGCATCGCGGCGCTGCATCAGCGGCGCGTGCGGCCTGCGGCTTGCGGCTTTCGCTGAGGCCCGTGCAGCGCCGTTGACGGCCTCTTGCGCCGAGCGCCGCCAACCATGCTTGCCGCGCGGCTAGCTGTTGGACCAGATGACCTTCTTCTTCGTGCCGACCCAACGCTCGTAGTTGCCGGCGAAGATGTCCTCGATCTTGTTGCGCTTGACCTTCATGGTCGGCGTCAGGATGTCGTTTTCCACGCTCCAGGCGTCAGTCGTGATGACCACGCAGTCCAGTTGCTCGTGCGGGTCGAGCCGGGCATTGACAGCCTTCAGATGCTCGGCCAGTGAGGCTTCGAGCGCCGCCCGCCCGGTACCGTCCTTGGCCTTGGCAGCAGCGTCGGGGTTGAGCATCAGCAGGCCCAGCGGTTGCCCCAGGTTGGCGCCGGTGACGCAGCAGGCTTCGATGGCCGGGTGGGTGGCCAGCTTGTCCTCGATCGGCGCCGGGGCGACATACTTGCCCTTGCCGGTCTTGAACAGGTCCTTCACGCGGCCGGTGATCTTGAGGTTGCCCTCGGCGTCGATCGTGCCCTTGTCGCCGGTCTTCAACCACCCGTCGTCAGTGAAGGTCGCCTTGGTGGC
>DASQFA010000118.1:0-15617 GCA_035633375.1 Rubrivivax sp. | reverse complement strand
GAGCCGCCCGACACCGACGAAGACAGCGACGAGGCCGCCGACAAGGCCGACTAATGCCGTGTGGTGCAAGGCGTCGAACACTGCTCGGGTGCGCGGGCCACGACCGCCGCGATGAAGGCCTTCGCGGCGCTGTATGCCTCGCTCGACGCCAGCACCGCCACGCTGGACAAGGTGGCGGCCCTGCGCCGCTACTTCGCCACGGCCGATGCCGCCGACGCCGCCTGGGCGGTGTATTTCCTGGCGGGCGGCAAACCGCGCCAGACCGTAGCGACGGCATTGCTGCGTGCCACCGCCTGCCGCGAGGCCGGCCTGCCCGAGTGGCTGTTCGAAGAAAGCTACCAGGCGGTGGGCGACCTGGCCGAGACCATTGCGCTGGTGCTGCCTGCCGCGCACACGGCGATCGAACTGGGCCTGGCCGCCTGGATCGAACAGCGCGTGCTGCCCTTACGCGGCCAGCCACCCGAGGCGCAGGCCGACGCTCTGGCGGCCTGGTGGCGCGAGCTCGACAGCGCCGGGCGCTTCCTGCTCACCAAGCTGATCGGCGGTGGCTTTCGTGTCGGCGTGAGCAAGCTGCTGGTGCAGCGGGCGCTGGCCGAAGCCTTCGGCATTGATGCCAAGACCGTGGCGCAGCGCCTGATGGGCTACACCGACGCCAGGTCCATGCCCACTGCCGCGGGCTTCGCGGCCTTGCATTCGGCGCAGGGCGAGGGCGATGTCGGCCAGCCGTATCCGTTCTTCCTGGCGCATGCGCTGCCCACCGACGGCGAGCCACTCGATGCGCGGCTGGGTGAGCTGTCGCACTGGCAGGTGGAATGGAAGTACGACGGCATCCGCGCGCAGCTGGTGCGGCGCGATGGCCGCACCTGGATCTGGTCGCGCGGCGAAGAGCTGATGACCGAGCGTTTCCCCGAGGTGGTGGCCCTGGCGCAGCGGCTGCCCGACGGCAGCGTGCTCGACGGCGAGATCCTGGTCTGGCTGGACGCGGCGCCGGCGGCTTTTCAACTGCTGCAGCAGCGCATCGGGCGCAAGAACCTTTCGAAGAAACTGCTCGCCGAAGCGCCGGTCAGCTTTCTGGCCTACGACCTGCTGGAATGGCAGGGCAGCGACCAGCGCGAGCAGCCGCTGCACGAGCGGCGCGCGCTGCTCGAGCAGGTGTGTGCGGGCGCCAGCCTGCCGCTGTCGCCGTGCGTGCGGGCCGAAAGCTGGCAGGCGCTGCAGCGGCTGCACGAACAATCGCGCGCGCGCGGCGTCGAGGGTTTCATGCTCAAGGCCGCCGCTTCGGCCTACGGTACCGGCCGCACCAAGGCCGGCGGCACGTGGTGGAAGTGGAAGGTCGACCCGCTCAGCGTGGACTGCGTGCTCGTCTACGCGCAAGCCGGCCACGGCCGGCGCGCTGGTGTCTATACCGACTACACCTTCGCCGTATGGAACCGTGTGCCGCGCGACGCGGCCGAAGCCGAGGCCGTGGTCGAGGCCATCGCGCGGCGCGAGCCGGCAGCACCCGGCGCGCTGCAACTGGTGCCCTTCGCCAAGGCCTATTCGGGCCTGAGCGATGCCGAGTTTGCCACGGTGGACCGCGTCATCCGGGCACACACGCTGGAAAAGTTCGGCCCGGTACGCAGCGTGCGGCCGACGCTGGTGTTCGAACTCGCCTTCGAAGGCGTGAACCGCAGCCCGCGCCACAAGAGCGGCATCGCGGTGCGTTTCCCGCGCATGCTGCGCATCCGCCACGACAAGGCGCTGCACGAGGCCGACACGCTGGCGCTGCTCGGCTCGATGCTGGGCGGCGCGTCGGGCAGCCGCTGAGGCGGTGGGCCAGGTCGCCGTGAGCAGCCTCATCTAACATGCGCTCGATGCAGGGCCGCTTCCGCGCCGATCCACGCCCATGCGGCGCCCGCCTGCCACGGCGGCGGTGCGCGCGTGGGCCCAGCCGAGGGGCGCGGCCTGCTTTTTGCCCATACCCGGCATGGCACTGAACGGCCTGACGGTCTTCCTCAGCGCGTTCCTGCTGTTCCTGGTGCAGCCGATCATCGCCAAGATGATCCTGCCGCGCTTCGGCGGCAGCGTGGCCGTGTGGGCGACATGCCTGGTGTTCTTCCAGGCGGCGCTGCTGCTGGGCTATGCCCTTGCCCACCAGCTCGTGCGCCGGCAGCGCAGCCGCAGCGTCAAGGTCGCGCACATCGCGCTGCTGCTGGGCAGCCTGGCGATCTTGCCGATCGTGCCCGCCGTGCACACGCCCGGCGCGTCGTCGCTGGGCCCTGGCGCGCAGGTCCTGCTGCTGCTGGTGTTGACCATTGGCGTGCCCTTCACGCTGCTGGCCATGACCAGCCCGCTGCTGCAGGCCTGGATCGCCGGCAGCGGCAGCGGCGCCAACCCCTACCGCTTGTTCGCGCTGTCGAACCTGGCCTCGCTGGCCGCGCTGCTGGCCTATCCGTGGCTGATCGAGCCGTGGCTGCGCACGGCCACGCAGGCCATGGCCTGGTCGGTCGCCTATGCCGCCTATGTGGTGGCGCTATGCCTGATCAGCCTGCGCCAGCGCATGCCCGCCGAGCCAGTGGCGGCACCGCCGATGCACGACGCGGCTGGCGCTTCATCCGCTTCACCCACCTGGGCGATGCAGTCGAGCTGGTTCGCGCTGGCCGCGCTGGGCAGCTACGCGCTGGTGGCGCTGACCAACCACCTGACACAGAACATCCCGTCGTTTCCGATGATGTGGGTGCTGCCGCTGGTGATCTATCTGCTGAGCTTCACCCTGTGCTTCGACTCCGATCGCTGGTACCCGCCGCGCAGCTATCGGGCGGCGCTGCTGATGGCCTTGCTGCTCATGTGCGTGCTGCTGCTGCAGGAGCGGCAGATCAAGAACATCGCCTGGACCATCGGCCTGTTCCTGCTGGGCTTGTTCATCGTGTGCATGTATTGCCACGGCGAACTGGCGCGCAGCCGGCCGCCGGCATCGCGGCTGACGCATTTCTACCTGGCGGTGTCGGCCGGCGGCGTGGCCGGCGGCGCCGTCGTCGCGCTGGGCGCGCCCGCGTTGCTGAGCGGCTACTTCGAGGTCGAGATCGGCCTGGTGCTGCTTGCCGCCGCCGTGCTGTGGCGATGCCGGGGACGCAGCCGTGCCTGGGTCATCGCGAGTGCGCTGGTGCTGGTGTGCACGCTCGCCACCACCGTGCGGCGCATGCACGATGCGCTCGACGAGACGCTCGCGATGAGCCGCAATTTCTATGGCGTGGTCCGGGTTCGCGAGTACGCGCGCGACGATCCTATGCAACTGGAGCGCGTGCTGGTGCATGGCCGGATCATGCACGGGCAGCAGTTCCTGGCAGCGCAGCGACGGCGCCAGCCCACCAGCTACTACACCGAGGCCTCGGGCATCGGCCGGCTGCTCACGGCGCTGGACGACCGCGCCCTGCAGGTCGGTGCCGTCGGCCTGGGCGTGGGCACCATCGCTGCCTATGGCAAGAAGGGCGACCACTATCACTTCTTCGAGATCGACGAAGCCATCGTCGATGCGGCCTACCGCTACTTCAGTTTCATCGCCGACTCGCCCGCCGCGGTGCATGTCTCCCTGGGCGACGGCAGGCTGCTGCTGCAGGACCAGCCGCCGCAGCAGTTCGACGTGCTGGTGGTCGACGCGTTCTCGGGTGATGCGATTCCGGTGCACCTGCTCACGCGCGAGGCCGTGGCGCTGTATCGGCAGCGCATCAAGCCGGGAGGCGTGATCGCGCTGCATGTCAGCAACAGCCATCTGGATCTGCGCCCCGTGGTTGGCGGCATCGCCGCCGACCTGGGCCTGGAACTGGCCTATGTGGCCAATGGCGGCGTCCCGGGTGATGCCAGCAAGTCGGCGTCGGACTGGATCCTGCTGGCCAACGACCGCAAGGTGCTGGACCTGCCGGCGATTCGGCAGGCTGCGGCGGCGATGCCGCAGTCGGCGTCGGCCAGGGTCTGGACCGACGACTACAGCAACATCCTGCAAGTCATGTCCTTCGGCCGCGGGCACTGAGACGCACCTCAACTCGCATGGGGGAAAGGGGGCAGCGTCCGTGGCGGACAGACTGAACGCTTGCGCGTGGCGGTCAGCTCGATGATCTGGACTGGCGGCTACAGCGTGGAAGGCGGGCGCCATGCACGCGCAAGCGCTTCGACGAAAGCCTGCAGGCCATGCCGCAGGCCGCCTTTCGGCCTACAGGCCGCGTTGCACCCACCGGGCGATCAGGCCGGGCTGCCCCCGCGTGATGCCGCTTTTCGCGCCGCTCTTGGCGACCTGCGGCTTCCTCCAGGTGTAGACCGCGGTGACGGCGTAGTTCCACACGGCGCCGACCAGAGTGCCGGCCACGGCCGAAGCCATCCACCACGTCTGGTGCTCGAACAGGTAAGCGGCGATGCCTACGTTGGCCAGCGCGCCCAGCCCGCAGGCCGCGACAAAGCTGACCCAGCCGCGCAGCAAGCCCCAGCCGCGCAAGCGCATGTCGCGATAGGTGAACAGGTTGTTGAGGACGAAGTTGCCACTCATCGCCGCCAGCGTGGCGACGCTTTGCGCGATCACGAAATCGACGCTGCCCACCCGGTACAGCAGGCCCAGCACCAGCAGGTGCGCCACCAGTCCGATGCCGCCGACCAGCGAGAAGGCAATGAAGCGGATCGGCACGGCCCTTCCGAACAACCGGTCGAGCAGCATGATGAAGTATTCCCAGGCGACGTTGATGTCGAGCTTGCTTTCGCCTGAATGGCGGTTGCGGAAGGTATAGGGCACTTCGCGGAAGCGCAGCGGCGTCGGCGAGGTGGCAAACAGGTCGAGCAGGATCTTGAAGCCCACCCCCGACACGCCCGCGCGCACGCAGCGCAGCAGCACCTCGCGGCGCATCATGAAAAAGCCGCTCATCGGGTCTTTCAGCTCGGCTCGCAGCACCAGCCGGGCAAGGCGCGTGGCCAGACGGCTGATCGAGGCGCGCGACCGGGCCCAGCCCTCGACGCTGCCGCTGCCGGCATAGCGGCTGCCGACCACGACATCGATCCCGGGGTCGCCTAGCAGTTCCAGCATCACCGCAAGTCGCGTTTCGTCGTGCTGCAGGTCGGCATCGATCACGGCGACGAAAGGCGCCGATGAGGCCAGCAGGCCCTCGAGGCAGGCCGAGGACAGGCCACGACGCTCGATGCGCAGCATGCAACGCACGCGTCGGTCCTGCTGCGCGAGGTCTGCCAGCCGTTCGGCGGTGCCGTCGGGGGAGTCGTCGTCGACGAAGATCAGCTCCCAGTCGATGCCCGGCAGCGCCGCGCTGACGCGCTCGCGCAACTCGGCGACGTTACCGGCCTCGTTGAAGGTGGGGACGACTATCGACAGTTGCGGCATCGGACGGCTCGTACAGGCTGGGCGCGTCGCGGCTGTGCGCAATGAAGCAGCAGCGGGCTCATTCGGCGTCTCCGGCGCTGGCATCGTCCGCGCTCGGTGCGCCGCGCAGGGGGTCCAGGCGTGGGTGGCCTTTATAGTTCGTGCCGCGGTAGATCTCGACGCGGCGCACGACGCGGCCGAAGGCCCGGGTCTCGAGCACGTCCACACGTTCCAGTGCATCGAAGTACGGTGCCACGCGGGCCAGGTCGAGCTGCGCTTGCGACTGGTCGGACAGCACCAGGATGCCGGTGGCGCCCTTCAGGTCGCTGTCGAGCGGGAAGTAGTCGAACTGCAGCGCGCGCGCGCCGTAGATGTCCTGTGCATAGGTGCGCGGCTGGCCGGGCAGGTAGAAGCGCAGCAGCGAGCTGATCTTGTAGTTGGGCGAGAAGACGAAGCTCGACTGGCCCCCGGCACGGGCGGCCAGGCTCGCCTGGTCGACGCGCTGGGCGGCTTCCTTCCAGCCGCTCCAGCTGTTCATGTTGCCGACGATCGGCAGGTTCGGCGTCACCGAAATCACGAGCGCGCCCACCAGCAACACGGCGGACGAGCCAAGCCCCCAGGCGAGCCGCCGCACGCTCGCGCCGCTCTGCAGCCACTGGTGCATGCCCAGGATGATCAACGACCAGTAGGCCGGCGCCAGCCAGTTGATCTTCACGAGCGAGCGGAAGCTGATCGCGGTGAACAGCAGCAGCGGCACCGCTGCGCTGAACAGCAGCAGCCGCGTGCGCTCGGTCGCGACGCCAGCGATGGCGTCGCGGGCCGCCCGCCAGAGCGCGGTGAGTGACAGCCCGAACAGCCAGGGCGTGACCAGCAGCAACTGCGTGGCCAGCAGCACGCCGAAGAAGCGCGGCTTGAATGCGGCCATCTGGCCGGCGCGCCGGCTGCTCTGGAAGGCGAACGAGACCCACTGGTGCTCGGCATTCCACAGCAGCACCGGCGTGAACATCGCGGCGGCGATCAGCATCCCCAGGTAAGGCCAGGGCCCGCGCAGCCAATGACGCTGCGTGGGCGAGGTCGCCAGGTAAAGCAGCAGCACCGGCAGCAGCAGCACGGCGGCGTATTTGCCAAGCAGGCCGAGCCCGGCCAACACGCCGGCCAGCAGCCACCAGCGGGCCTGCCCGCTCGTGCCTGCGCGCCACACCGCCCAGATCGTGCCCACCCAGCCGAAGAGCAGCGGGCCGTCGGGCGTGGGGCCGATGGCATAGGCTTCGTAGACCAGCGTCAGGTTCAATGCCAGCAGCGACCAGAAGGCCAGCCGGCGGTCGTCGTACATGTCCTGGATCAAACGCAGCCAAAGCAGATTCCAGCCCAGCGACCAGGCCACCGCCGCGCTCTTGATGCCGAACACCGTCGAGCCGAAGACGGCGGTGGTCAGCGCGATCATGGTGCTGGCCAGCGGCGGGTGGTCGAAGTAGCTGAGCGCCGGGTGGCGACTCCAGCTCCAGTAGTAGGCTTCCTGCGGCAGCAAGGGCGTGGTCGCCGCGAGCAGCAAGCGCAGCAGCGTGAAGGCGGCGATGAGCAGCACTGGGCCGTTCAGCAGCAGTGCCTCTGGCAGGCGGCGGGCTGGCGTGATCGCCAGGGCCGAAGGGGCCGCGCGGAGCGAAGTGGGCATCAAGCAGGCGGCCTGCCAGGCCACACCAAAGCAATCGGTTTCGAATCGGAACGCGACGCGTGCAATCGTGCAGGCACCCGCAACGCATGTCGCCGCGGCTCGACCCGATGGTCCAGTAGGACCGAACGAGCCTTGGCTGGCCGGATTGTTCGGGTCTTGGCTTAAGCGCGGATTAACGAGCGACGCGGACGTCCGGCTCGACTTCGGGTGCCTGCCGAGGCCGGAGCTCGGCCATCACGCCCTGGCCGCCGGTGAGCGCGCCGTAGCCCAGCGTCAGGCCATGCAGCGCGGCGATGCGCTGCACGATCGATACGCCCAGGCCGCTGCCGCTTTCTGCCTGGCCATCGACGCGGCGAAAGCGCTGGCCCAGATGGGCCAGCACGTCCGTGGGCAGCGCGGCACCGTCGTTCTCGACGGCCATCCGGTCGGCGCCGAAGCGCAGGCGCACGGTGCTGCCCTCGGGCGCGTAGCGCACGGCGTTGTCCAGAAGGTTGCGCAGCAGCACGGCTACAAGGTCGGCGTCGCCTTGCAGCGGCATCGGCGGCGTGCCTGCGGCGGGCCATTCGCAATCGAGTTCGATGCGGCGGCGTTCGGCCAGCGGCAGCACGTCGCTGATGGCCTGCTCGACCAGTGGCGCCCACTGCAGCGCCCGGGCCTGCGGAAGCTGGTTGGTGGCTTCCAGGCGCGAAAGCGCCAGTATCTGGGTCACCAACCGGTCCATGCGGTCCATGCCGGCATCGAGTTGCGTCTCGGCGCGGCGTCGCTCGCCTTCTCCGCTGGCACGGCGCAGCACGTCCCATTGTGCGCGCAGCACGGCCAGCGGCGTGCGCAGTTCGTGCGCCGCGTCGGCAGTGAAGCGGCGCTCGCGCTCCAACGTCGACTCGATGCGCGTGAACAGCCCGTTCATGGCCGCCAGCATCGGTTGCAGTTCCTGTGGCGCCTGTGTCACCGGCACCGGCCGCAAGTCGTCAGCGGTGCGCCCTTGCAACTCGCGGGTGAGCAGGCGCACCGGCTGCAGCGCGCGCCGCACCGACCAGGCCATGGCCAGCAGCAGCACCGGCAGCACCAGTATCCACGGGGCCAATTGCCCGGCCACGAGGTCCCACACCAGCTCGTCGCGTTCGCTGCCGCGCTGTCCGGCGGCCACCAGCCAATCGCCAGTTGGCGATTGCAGGTAGTACACGCGCCATGGGCCGCCATCGAGCTGCATGTCGACGAAGCCTGTGGCATCGCTGCGGCGAGGCAACTGCACGCCATCGCGATCGACCAGCAGCAGCTCGCCTTGCCGATTCCAAACCGCGATGGCCAGGTCGCGCAAGTCGGCCTCGCCGGCTGCTTTTTGACGCGGCAAGTCCTGGCCGGGCATGCCAGCGGCCGACAGTGTGGCCTGGACCTGCAACGCCAGACGGATGATCTCGGTGTCGAACAGCTCGTTCACCTCTAGTCGGGCGCGGTCCGCCGAAATCAGCAGAGCCACCGCCCAGACGACTGGCGCGCAGATCAGCAGGTACAGCAACAGCCGGCGCTGAAGACTCATGACGAGCGCCTGTCCGCGGGATATCGCTCACGGCCCCCCGTGGGGATTCGGGCCGGCTGGCGCTCGGCCGGCTCGGCGCGCCCTTTGGCGAATTGCCTCACGCTTCGCCGTCGGCCGCGCCAAGCGCATAGCCGACACCTCGCACGGTGCGCACGATGCCGGGGTGGATCTTGCGCCGCAGGTGGTGCACGAAGACTTCCAACACGTTGCCTTCGGGCTCGCCGCCGCTCCAGTCGTAGAGTTTCTCCTGCAGTTGCGTGCGCGACAGCACGCGTTGCGGATGCAGCAGCAACAACTCCAGCAGCGCCAGCTCGCGCCCGGTAAGGTCGACGGGTTGGCCCTGCCACTGCGCCTGCTTGGCGGCCGGGTCGTAGCGCAGCGCGCCATGAATCCACACCTCCTGGGAGCGGCCCGAGGCGCGGCGCAGCATGGCGCGCAGCCGCGCCGCCAGCTCGTCGATGGTGATCGGCTTGATCAGGTAGTCGTCGGCACCCGCATCCAGGCCGGCGATGCGCTGCTCGACGCCATCGCGCGCGCTGAGGATCAGCACCGGCAGCGTCTGGCCGCTGTGTCGCCAGCGGCGCAGCCAGGTCATGCCGTCGGTGCCGGGCAGGCCCAGGTCGAGCACCAGCGCGTCGTAGGGCGCACCGGCCATGGCGGCATCGGCTTGGGCTCCGTCGCGGAACCAGTCCACCGCATGGTCGAGCTGGCGCAGGCCCACCGCCAGCGCCTCACCCAGCTGGGGGTCGTCTTCCAGGATGAGCAGGCGCATGCGGGCGAGTGGCGAAGGAGTGGCGGTGGGCGAACTGGGCCCGGGTGACATGCAGCATAGCGCCGCGAGAGCTCGCGCGGCGCCAGGCCACCGTCAGTGCAGCCACTGCGCGAACAGCAGCGTCGTGGCCTTGATCGCCGCGAAGACCACGCCCGAGACCACGCTGGCCGCGACCACGCCCAGGGCCAGGCCGGCCACCACCCACAGCCCATCGCGTTCGACGACGGCCAGCGCCAGCAGGCTGATGGCCAGCGCGGGCAATATGTTGCCCAGCGGAATGGGCAGCATCACCACGATCGCGAGCAGCAGGCACACGGCGCCGATGACGAACTCCAGCGGCGGCAGCGCCAGCCAGCTGAAGCGCGGCCGCAGCATGCGCTCGCCACGTTCCAGCCAGGGGGTGATGCGCCGCACCAGCGCGGCGAAGTCGGCATGCGACATCGAACGCGCCGACAGCACCCTGGGCAGCCACGGCCCGCGTCCGACCATCAGCTGCGCGGCCAGAATGACCAGCGGCGTGCCCAGCAGCGCCGAGGTGCCGGGCGGCATCGGCAGTACGTTGGGGAAGGCAAACAGGAACAGCAGCGCACCCAGCGCACGGTCGCCCAGCGCATCGATCAGGTCGCGCACCGAGATACGGTCGCGCCCAGGCTGCTGCGCCAGACCCTGCAGCAACTGCGATAGCGCGAGGCCCGCTGTGCTTGTGCCGGGTTGCATCGGGGCGGACGGGTCGCCGGGTGGCGTGCGCTTCAATGCGCCACCAGACGCGCCAGCCGCTGGCCGATAAGGGAGCGAGCTGTGGGCATTCAGCAGCAGCGGGCGCGGGCGTCGGGCGCGAGATCGTTGCGTTACTTGACGATCATCACCGGAATGTGCGAGAGCATCAGCACCTTGCCGGCCACGCTGCCCAGCAGCACGCGCGCCACGCCGGAGCGGCCGTGCGAGCCCATCACGATGACATCGGCGCCCCCGCTGCGCGCGGCCTCGACGATGTGTTCGGCCGCGCTGTGGCCTTCTTCGATGGCGGTGCTCAAGGTCACGCCTTGCACCTTGGCCAGTGCGGCGACGCGGGCAAACGCGTCCTCGGCCTGTTGTTGCGTGGCGGCTTCGTATTCCATCAATGCGGCACTGCTGGCCTCGCCGATGCCGGCGTAGGGGTAGGGCTCGCGCACGTAGATCGCGTGCAGCGGGGCTGCGGCCAGCCGGGCCAGCGTGACGGCACGTTCGGCCGCGGCCATGGACACATCGGAACCGTCGGTCGGCAGCAGGATCTTCTCAAACATGGCGGGCTTTCGTTCGGGTTGAGTGCGCTTGCACGGCAACCATACACCGCCTGCGCCGCTGCGGCCATCGGCCTTGACGCGGTAAAGTGGTTGGACCGAGCATCCATCACCTCAAAGGAAAAGGCGGTTTCCATGCAGATCCAGGTCAACACCGACAACCAGGTGCAGGGCGAAGAGTCTCTCGCCAGCTGGGCCGAGCGCGAGTTGCGCGAACGCCTGCACCGCTTCGGCGAGCACATCACACGCATCGAGGTGCACTTGAGCGACATCAATGGCGCGCGCGTGTCCGAGCAGGACAAGCGCTGCAGCCTCGAGGCGCGCATTGCCGGCCGCCGCCCGCTGACTGTCAGCCACGACGCCGGCAAGGTGGCCGACGCCCTCTACGGTGCAAGCGACAAGCTGGCGCGTGCGCTGGATACCGCGCTGGGGCGTGTACGCGATGCACGCGGGCGCGACACGGTGCGCGGCCGCTGAAACGTGCGCCCGGCCGTGGCGGCGATCAGATCGTCAGTCGTTCGCGTCGCCGTAGTCGCTGCTTGAGGCGCACGCCCACCGTCCAGGTCAGATGCACCCATGCCCAGGCGCTGATGCCGCCGACCAAGGCAAAGGCGCCCGCCACCGCACTATGCCTGGCCGCGCTTCAGGAGCCGAGCACCGCCTTGAAGTACGCCTGCGCACGCTGTTCGGCGAAGAAGGCCAGCGCCAGCATGACGGCCGACTGCAGCACCAGCCCCAGGCCGAAGGCGAACCCGTACTCGCGATTGCGCCACAGCACCACCATGGCCATGCCCAGGGCGAGCAGGCCGATCCCGATGCTGCGGTAGAGCTCGAAGTTGGCGATCACCGTCTTCATGCGCGGCGTCTCGAGGCTGCGGAACTGGGCCGCGTCCTCGCGGTAGTGCTGCTGCAGCCGTGCGATCTGCGCGTCGCTGCGAAGGTACAGCGTGCCGCCGACCCCGAGTTGAATCAGCGCCACCGCGATCAACGGCCCGGCCATGCCGCGCAGCCGGCTGCGCCGACGCAGCAGCACGATGGCCAGCGCGATGGCCGCCGCGCCGACCGCCATGAACAGCAGCGACTCGAGCTTTCCCGCGATGAAGTAGTCGCGAATGAAATGTGCCGCGTTCATGCCGGCTGCCACAAGGCCTGCATGGCCTCGACGAAGCGCGCAGCGTGGTCCGTGTGCAGCGCGTGCCGATGATGCTGCAGCACCCAGCGCCCGGCCACCAGCACATCACGGAAGGGCAGGCCCGGGCTGGAGAAGACCAGCGCGTCGAGCAGTCGGTCGGCGGGCAAACCCAGCAGGCTGGTGTCTGCGCTGTCGATGACCAGCAGGTCGGCACGCGCGCCGGGCTCCAGGCCCCAGCGTGCCAGCCCGGCCGCGCTGCCGCCGGCGGCCAGGGCGCGCGAGAACAGCCGTGCCGCGGTGGCCGGCTCGCCGGCGCCGGGTGCGGCGCTGACATTGCGCTGGCGCAGATGCAGCCGTTGGCCGTATTCCAGCCAGCGCAGCTCTTCCGGCCAGGCCCGTGTGACATGGCTGTCCGAGCCGATCGACAAGGGCACGCCCGCCGCCAGCCAGCCTGGCAGATCCGCCAACCCATCGCCCAGGTTGCCTTCGGTGGAAGGGCAGATCACCACGCCGGCGGCGCTGCGCGCCACGGCGTCGATTTCCTCGCGCGTGCTGTGCGTGGCATGCACCAGCTGCCAGCGTGCATCCAGCGGCGTATGCCGCTCCAGCCATTCGATCGGCCGCAGGCCGGTAGCCTGCAGACAATCCTTCACTTCGGCGCTCTGCTCGGCCACGTGGATGTGGATCGGCACATCGCCGAGCCCGTCCACCAGCTGCGCCATCGACGCCGGCGTGGCGGCGCGCAGCGAATGGATCGCCACGCCGGCGTTGAGCAGCGGTCGCCGGCTGTCGCGCAGGCCACGGTACAAGGCCAGCACATGCTGCGCATCAGTGGCAAAACGGCGCTGGTCTTTGCGCAGGCCGGGCTGTGCAAAGCCGGCGCGCTGGTACAGCACCGGCAGCAGCGTCAGGCCGATGCCGGCGTCGGCAGCCGCGTCGGCCAGGGCCCAGCACAGAGTCAACGGGTCGGCGTAGGGCCGGCCATCGAGATCGTGCTGCAGGTAATGGAACTCGCACACCTGGGTGTAGCCGCCGTGCAGCAGCTCGGTGTAGAGCTGCGCGGCCACCGCGCGCAGCTGGGCGGGCGTGATGTGCAGCGCCACGCCGTACATGCGCTCGCGCCACGACCAGAAGTCGTCGTGCTCGCCTTCGCGACGCTCGGACAGGCCGGCAAAGGCGCGCTGGAAGGCGTGGCTGTGGGTGTTCACCAGGCCGGGCAGCACCGGCCCGGCCAGCTCGTGCGCCTGCGGCGGCGCGGCCACGCCGACGCGGATCTCGGCCCAATGGCCGTCGGCGCCCGCGCGCAGCAGCACCGAGTCGGCCCAGCGGCCACCGATCCAGGCGCGCGACGCCCACAGCAAGGCTTCGCTCGACGAGGCTCCGTCGTGCTGCGCACTGGGGGATTCGCCCTTCGGACGGCCCGGCGCGCTCATGAGGCAACCTCCGTGCTGCGCACTGCGGGATTCGCGCTTGGGGCGGCCCGGCGCGCTCATGCCGGCTTCCAGTGCAGCATGGCGTGCACCATCTGCCGCAGCAGCGGCTGCAGGCGCGCTGCATGGGTGCTGTCCCAGGCGTAGGGTGGGGCCTCGTGCATGTAGGTGCTCCAGCACTTTTCCAGCTGCACGGCATGCACGCCCTGCGCCGGCTGGCCGTAGTGGCGCGTGATATGCCCGCCCTTGAAGCGCCCGTCCACGGCCACGCTGAACTGTGTCTGCGCCTGCAACAGCGCGGCCAGCGCATCGCGCAGCGAGGGTGCACAGGCCGTGCCACTGGCCGTGCCCAGGTTCAGGTCGGGCAACTTGCCTTCGAACAGCCAGGGCAGCTCGGACTTGATGCTGTGGCCGTCGAAGAGGATGGCGTGGCCGTGGTCAGCCTGCAGCCGCGCCAGCTCGTCGCGCAGCGCAGCGTGGTAGGGCTGCCAGCAGGTGGCCACGCGCCGCGCTACCTCTTCGGGTGTAGGAGCCCGGCCCTCGCGATACAGCGGCTCGCCGCTGAAAAATCGAGTCGGGCACAGCTCGGTGTTGTTGGCCCCGGCGTACATCGGCTGGTTGTCGTTGGGCCGGTTGAGGTCGACCACGTAGCGGCTGTGCCGGGGCACGATCAGGCTCGCCCCCATGTCGATGACGAAGGCGTAGAGCCGGTCCAGAAACCAGTCGGTGTCTTCCGTTGCCAGTGCGCGCGGCAGCAGTGCCGCGTGCAGCCCGGCCGGGATGTGCGTGCCGGCATGCGGCAGGCTCACCAGCAGCGGGCTGTGGCCGCGGTGCAGCGTGTAGATCGAATCATTCATCGTCTGCTCTCCACGCCGCCGACAATGACGCGTCGGCACGGGTTGTGGCCGAACCAGTAGGCCAGCTCGTTGGGGTGCTCCAGCTCCCAGACGACGAAGTCGGCGCGCTGGCCCGCCTGCAGTGTGCCGCGGTCGTGCATGCCGAGCGCGCGTGCGCCGTGCAGCGTAACGCCGCGCAGCGCTTCTTCGGGCGTCATGCGGAACAGCGTGCAGGCCATGTTCAGCATCAGCAGCAGCGACAGCCCGGGCGAGGAGCCGGGGTTGTGGTCACTGGCCAGTGCGATCGGCACCTGGGCGTCGCGCAGCGCCTGGATCGGTGGCAGCTTCGTCTCGCGCAGGAAGTAGTACGCGCCGGGCAGCAGCACGGCCACCGTGCCGGCCGCGGCCATGGCTTGCACGCCCGCGCTCGAAAGGTGCTCCAGGTGGTCGCAGGACAGCGCCCCGAAGGACGCAGCCAGCGTCGCACCGCCGCAGTCGCTGAGTTGCTCGGCATGCAGCTTGACCGGCAGGCCCAGCCGCCGCGCGGCTTCGAACACGGCCTGAGTCTGCGCTCGCGTGAAGGCGATGTGTTCGCAAAAGGCATCCACCGCATCCACCAGGCCTTCGGCCTGCAGCGCCGGCAACCAGGCGCACACTGCCGCGATGTAGTCGTCGGCGCGGCCGTCGAACTCCGGCGGCAAGGCGTGCGCCGACAGGCAGGTGGTCTTCACCGTCAGCGGCAGTTCGCGCCCCAGCCGCCGTGCGATGCGCAGGCAGCGCGCCTCGTGCTCGGCGGACAGGCCGTAACCCGACTTGATCTCGAGCGTGGTCACGCCTTCGGCCATCAGGCAGCGCGCGCGTTCTCGTGCCGAGCTGAACAACTGCTCGTCATGCGCCGCGCGCGTGGCCATCACGGTGGAACGGATGCCACCGCCGGCGCGGGCGATGTCCTCGTAGCTGGCGCCCTGCAGCCGCAATTCGAACTCGCGCGCGCGCTGCCCGCCGTAGACCAAGTGGGTGTGGCAATCCACCAGGCCCGGCGTGACCAAGGCACCGCCCAGGTCATGCTCGGCGTCGGGCTTCAGCCCGGCGGGCATTTGATGGTCTTCGCCCACCCAGCGCAGCTGCGTGCCGTCGACGAGCAGCGCGCCACGTTCCACCCAGCCCCAGGGGCGCTCGCCGCCCATCGTGGCCAGACGCGCGTTGCGCCACAAGACGACACGGCTCATGCCTCAGCCGCCGGCTCGAAGCTCATCCACCAGGCGCGAGGCGGGTCCACCTCGCTGTGCAGGCGCCACCGGCCCTGCGCGCCGCCATCGGCCCACAGCAGCGTGTACGGCGCGATCGCGCATGCGTCGTGGCCGTCGATCTGCAACCTGGCCGCATTGGCGCAGAACAAGGCGCGCAGTGCACTGCGGGCGTGGAAGTCCACCCCCGGCGCCGCACGATGCATCGTGGCGCAGCCGGCCTGGCGCTGCGTCATCAGGTTCAGGTCGCGTGTCGGCCCGCCGAGCAGTTCGCAGGCCGGTGCTTCCTCGCCGCGGAAGTGCAGCGGCGGGCTGTCGATCTCGACGCTGTGCAGGCCTTCGTGCAGGTCGAGCAGCACGCCCGCGCCTTCGAGCACGG
>DASQFA010000117.1:0-30975 GCA_035633375.1 Rubrivivax sp. | reverse complement strand
GGCCACGATCTTGCCAGCGTCGTCGACGGCCCAGACTTCCGGCGTCTGCCCGACCAGTTCCCGGATGGGCACTCTCCGACCATCCGTGCAAAGCACCTGGGTGTCGCCCACTACGCATTCCCGCAGATCCGACATCACCGGCCGCTTGTTGGGCCGCTGTTCGAGACTGCGGTTCAACTGCGACAGCGCAACGACGGGCACGCTCAATTCCTTGGCGAGCGCTTTCAGTGAGCGCGAGATCTCCGAGATTTCGGTCGCGCGATTCTCGCCATTGCCGCTGGCCGACATGAGCTGCAGGTAGTCGACGACGATCAGGCCGAGCTTGCCGAACTGGCGCGCCATGCGCCGTGCGCGGGCACGCAGTTCGGCCGAGTTCAGCGCCGGCGTTTCGTCGATGAACATCTGCACGCGGCCCAGGCGATCGACGGCTTCGGCCAGGCGCTCCCATTCGTCGTTGCGCAGCGCACCGGTGCGCAGGTGCTGCTGGTCGATGCGCCCGAGCGAACCCACCATGCGCAGCGCCAGTTGTGCCGCGCCCATTTCCATCGAGAACACCAGCACCGGCAACCCTTCCTTCACGGCCACGTGTTCGGCGATGTTCAGCGCGAAGGCGGTCTTGCCCATCGACGGGCGCGCGGCCAGCACGATCAGGTCGCCGCTTTGCAAGCCTGCCGTCATGCGATCGAGCTCGAAGAAGCCGGTGCGCACGCCGGTGACTTCTTCGGCGCCGTTTTCGGCCAGTTCGTTGACGCGGTCGATGAGCGCAGTGACCAGCTTGTCGATGCCCTGGAAACCCTGGCTGTTGCGCGAGCCTTCTTCGCCGATCTTGAAGATGCGACCCTCGGCCTCGTCCAGGATCTGCGACACCTGCCGGCCCTGGGTGTTGAAGGCCGTGGTGGCGATCTCGTCGCTGGCGGCGATAAGCTTGCGCAGGATGGCGCGCTCGCGCACGATCTCGGCATAGCGGCGCATGTTGGCCGCACTCGGCACGCTTTGCGCCAGGGCATTCAGGTAGGCCAGCCCGCCGCAATCATTGGCCCTGCCCATGTTCTGCAGATGCTCGAACACGGTGATCACGTCGGCCGGCTTGCTGGCGTTGACCAGCGCGCCGATGGCGGCAAAGATCAGCCGGTGCTCGTGGCGGTAGAAGTCGCTGTCGGTGAGCAGGTCGCCGGCGCGGTCCCAGGCCAGGTTGTCGAGCAGCAGGCCGCCGAGCACGCTCTGTTCGGCCTCGTTCGAGTTGGGCGGCACGCGCAAACGCGCGACTTCGTTGTCGCGCGCATCGGGGCCGGGCTCGCGTGAATCGAAGATGGCTGACATGGCTTGAATGATAGGCCGCGAGCACAGCTTGGCCTGTGCGCAACCCTGTGGATGACACGCGATTTGGCTGTGGAAATCTTCCACGTGGCCGGATTTGCCGCGCTGCGTGGCGGCGTGCGCCGCACCCGTTGAAAAAGGCCGGGCAAGGCCGGCCTGGGCATTTGCAGCCGAACCGACCTCAGGCGACTTCGCCGACCACCAGCACGGTGATGTCCGCCACCACGTCGGTGTGCGGCGACACCGACACGGCGTGCTCGCCGGTCACCTTCAGCGGGCCGTTGGGCATGCGCACCTGCGATTTGAGGATGGCAAAACCCATCTTCGTCAGGCCTTCGGCGATGTCGGCGTTGGTCACCGAGCCGAACAGTCGGCCATCGACACCGGCCTTCTGGCTGATGCGCACGACCTTGCCGCTGAGTTGCTCTTGCAACGCCTGCGCGACCGCCAGCTTCTCGGCGGCCGCCTTCTCCAGGTCGGCGCGGCGGGTTTCGAACTCCTTGATCGCGGCCTCGGTGGCGCGGCGTGCGCGGCGCGAGGGGATGAGGAAGTTGCGCGCGTACCCGTCCTTGACCTTGACCACATCGCCCAGGTTGCCCAGGTTGGCGATCTTTTCCAGCAGAATGATTTGCATGGCGTCTCTCCGATCAGACCTTGTGCTGGTCAGAGTACGGCAGCAGCGCGAGGAAACGCGCACGCTTGATGGCCGTGGTCAGCTGACGTTGGAAGAAGGCGCGCGTGCCGGTCAGGCGGGCCGGCGTGATGCGGCCGTTCTCGCCGATGAAATCGCGCAGCACGTCGATGTCCTTGTAGTCGATCTCCTTGACACCGGCGACGGTGAAGCGGCAAAAGCGCTTGCGGCGAAACAGCAGCGACTGCTGGTTGCGCTTCGGGCGCTTGTCCTTGGAAAACCGACCTTTACCACGTGGCGGGGGCATAGTGAACTCCTTGAAAATCTATCCGGAAAAATCAATCCGACGATGGCTCGATGGCCGTGACATGGAACAGCAGGCCGCGCCCGTTGCGCGCCGAGGCCAGGAAGCCGGCAAAGCTGCCGGCCGCACCCAGCTCCATTGCTGCCATCGGTTGTGTGATACGCCCGATGGCCACCGCCCTGATCTGCATCGATACCTTGCGCAACTGCCCGTCTTCGCTCAACTCGGACTCGTGCTTGAGTTCAAAGTCCAGAGCCGGCAATCCGGCCGGGGTGTAGCGCAAGGCACGGCGTTCGATCAGCCGGGCCGCGAGAACCAGACGGTTCACACGATGCCCGCGATGCGACTGGCGCGTGCGCCTGGCTTCAGGCCGGCGCTCCTTGAGGGGCCGAGCGGCGCGAATCGTCCTTGTCCCCGGACTTCATCATCACCGAGGGCGCGGTCGGCGCAGCGTCGCGCGACACCGTCAGGTGGCGCAACACGGCGTCATTGAAACGGAAGCCCGTCTCGATCTCGGCCAGCGTGGCGCTGCTGCATTCGATGTTGATGCACAGGTAGTGGGCCTTGCCCAGCTTCTGGATCATGTAGGCCAACTGGCGACGACCCCAGTCCTCCACACGATGCACCGTGCCGCCGCCTGCGCTGACCAGCGCCTTGTAGCGCTCCAGCATGGCCGGGACCTGCTCGCTTTGATCCGGATGGATCAGCAGGATGATTTCGTAATGACGCATGAACACTCCTTATGGGTTCCAAGATGGAAGCCGCCCCGAAGCGTCCTCTAGGCCAGAGCCTCGAGCGGGTGCGGCAAGGTAAAAGCCCATGAGTATATCGCAGCCTGGCACGCGGTCCGGGTGGCGCGCGGTGGCGCGTGGTGGCACGGCATGGCAGCCGCTGCCCCGGTGCATGAAAAAGGCCCTCGAGTCACCCCGAGGGCCTGGTGGCGGGCGCCGCCAGGCGCCCGCCCTGCATAACGTGGATCAGGCCTTGCCGGTGGCCAGCTTCACGTTCGGGTAGCGCACATGCTCGACCAGATCCTGCACTGCCCGCGAGGGCGCCGGCGCGAACAGGCTGACGATGATGATCACCGCAAAGCCCAGCGGCACGCCGAACACCCCGGCCGAAATCGGCAGGATGCCGAACCACAGGTCCACCGGGCTGGTGACGTCGAACACGGTACGCAGCCAAGGCTGGTTCATGATCATGTAGTACATGGTGATGCCCAGGCCGGCAATCATGCCCAGCACCGCGCCCCACTTGCTGGCGCGTTTCCAGAACACCCCCAGCACCAGGGCCGGGAAGAACGAGGCCGCGGCAAAGGAGAAGGCGGCCGACACCAGGAACAGGATATCCGCCGGTTTCTGCGCCGCCACTGCCGCTGCGGCCAACGCCACCACCAGCAGCAGTGCCTTGGAGATCGCCACCCGGCGCGCCGTGGACGCGTTCGGATCGATCATCTTGTAGTACAGGTCGTGCGACAGCGCGTTGGCGATGGTCAGCAGCAGGCCGTCGGCAGTGGACAGCGCCGCGGCCAGGCCGCCGGCCGCGACCATGCCCGACACCACGTAGGGCAGGCCACCGATCTCGGGCGTGGCCAGCACGATGATGTCGCCACCGATGCGCATCTCACCCAGCTGGAAGATGCCGTCCTTGTTGATGTCGGCCACCGTCAACAGGTTCGGATCGACTCGTGACCAGGCCGAAATCCACGCCGGCAGCTTGTCGAAGGGCGTGCCCACCAGCACGTTGAAGATCTCGTACTTGACCAGCACCGCCAGCGCTGGCGCGGTGAAGTACAGCAGGAAGATGAAGAACAGCGACCAGGTCACCGACTGGCGGGCCTCGCGCACCGACGGCGTGGTGTAGTAGCGCATCAGGATGTGCGGCAATGCAGCCGTGCCGACCATCAGGCAGAACACCAGCGCCATGAAGTTGCGCCGTGAATCGTCGAAGGTCTTCACCGCGGCCGCGTCGCCGGCCGGATTTCCCGCGAACTGCTGCGCATGCCGTGGCATTCCGGCGAGTGGTCTGGCACGACCTTCGGCCGCAGCCTTGGCACGGGTCCAGGCCTCCTTGGCTGCAGCGTCATTCGCCGGCACGGCCGCCAGCGCCTTCTCTGCAGCCTGGATCTCGGCCACGGGGGCGTTGGCCGCCTTCAGGTCGGCGAGCTTGGTGGTCGCTGCAGCCTTGTCGGCGGCCAGCGCGGCGGGCACGTCCTTGAGCTTGGCGCCCAGGTCGTCCGCCTGCTTCTTGAAGATGGCGATGACTTCCTTTTCTTTTGGATCGGCGATCAGCTGCGCCTCGCGGTCGGTCACCTTCTGCAACTGGAAACCGTAGATCGCCTGCGGAACGGGAACACCGGTCTGCTTGATCGACAGCCACACCACCGGGATCAAATAGGCCACGATCAGGATGATGTACTGCGCCACCTGCGTCCATGTCACCGCGCGCATGCCGCCGAGGAACGAACACACCAGGATGCCGCCCAGGCCGACGAAGATGCCGACCTCGAAGGCCAGCCCCGACAACCGTGTGGTGATCAGCCCGACGCCGTAGATCTGCGCCACCACGTACACGAAGGAGCACAGGATCGCCGCCAGGATGCCGATGAAGCGCGGCGCGTTGCCTTCATAGCGCGCACCCAGGAAGTCCGGGATCGTGAACTGCCCGAACTTGCGCAGGTACGGCGCCAGAAAGAGTGCTACCAGCACGTAGCCGCCGGTCCAGCCCAGGATGAAGGCCAGGCCACCGTACCCGGTGAGGTACAGCGTGCCGGCCATGCCGATGAACGACGCCGCGCTCATCCAGTCGGCGCCGGTGGCCATGCCGTTGTACATGGCCGGCACACGCCGCCCGGCGACGTAGTACTCGGCCGCATCCGAGGTGCGGCTCATGATGCCGATGCCGGCATACAGCGCGACGGTCGCCAACAGGAACACCAGGCCGATCGCGCCGCGCGACAGCCCCATCTGCTCGAACACCGCCAGCACCAGCACGAAGGCGATGAAGCCGCCCGTGTACCAGCCATAGACCTTGTTCAGCTGCGACTTGAAGGCGCGATTCGCATCGGCAGAAGTGCCGGTGCCTTGTTCGAAACTCAGGCCAGCCATGTCATGCCTCCTCATCCACGCCGTGTGCGACGTCGAGCTTGTTCATGTAATACGCGTAGAACCCGATGAGGGCGACGTACACCACCAGGGCGCCTTGCGCGCCCACCCAGAAACTGAAGGGCCAACCGAAGAAGTTGAAGTTCAGCTCCCTGGCGTAATAGGCCACGACAAAGGTCACCACGAACCAGATGAACATCAGGATCGCAGTGATCCTCAGGTTCTTCTGCCAGTAGCGTTGAAGGTTTTCACTGACTTGCACCGCTTGACTCCTTTTCTAGTTGCACCCAAGAACACCCTTGCGGGACTCATAAGAAACTGTCCAGCGGCCCGCGTGGGCCCCTGGCGTCGGCCGCTTCGCGCCGCAGACGCTGCCGTTCATGCCCCGTTGGCGCCGATGAGCAAACCGGTCTCGCGCTCGAGTTGCGCGGCGACCTTCGGCTCGAAACCCTTCAGGTGGCGAATGATCTTCACTGCCTCGTCGGGCTGCTTGCGGTCCACATGAATGCGCGCCAACTGGTACCAGCCATGCGGGCTCATGGGCTGCAGCTCGGTGTTGCGCTTCAGGGCCACCACGGCCTCGTCGAAACGCTGCAGACGGATCAGCACCAGGCCCTGACCATACCAGGCACGGTCGAGCTCCGGGCTGAGATCGGTGGCGCGCGCGAAAGCCGCCAGTGCCTCGTCCCAGCGGCCCAGCAGTTCGAGCACGAAGCCCTTGTTGAACCAGGCGCGCGCGTCGTCGGGCTTTTGCCGAAGCACCGCGTCATAGTCAGCCAAGGCGGCTTCGTGACGGCCCGCCTGCGCATGCAGGTGCGCGCGGCTGGCGCGCGGGTAGCTCTGGTCAGCGAAGCGCAGCACCATCTCGTCGAACACGCCCAAGGCCGGATCACTGCGTCCAAGCACCAGCCAGGCCATGGCCTTGAGCTTGAGCCAGAGGTAGTCGATGCGCTTCACTGGCAGCTCTCCATGCCCGCCGAAACGCACAGATTGATCTTCTCGAAGGTGACCACGGCGTAGGCGATGAGCAGCAGGAAGAAGGTGACGATCGGCACCTGCTGGTCGCTGACCTTCTGCGGCGTGAGCTTGCGCACCGGCAACGTGAAGGGCTTGCTCACGATCTGCAGCAGTTGGTAGAACAGGTTCTGGTGGCGCTTGGCACCGGCAAGCACGAACAGCACACCCTGGCCCAGCAGGGCCAGGAGGGCGATGTACAGCACAAGTTGCAGGATGTTCAGAAAGTTCAGCATGGGGATCTTGGAATCTCCCCAGACTGTTCAGCCCCGGCCTTACAGCTTTCTGACACGGCGGCCCAAGGGCTCGCAAGCCCGACTAGGCCTTTCCCTAGGTTCGTCGCCTCGCCACCACTGCGCAGCGATGTGCTATCGCTTGGCCAGGCGTCGCCAGGTATCGACCACGGTATCCGGGTTGAGCGAGATCGAGACGATGCCTTCCTGCGCCAGCCAGTCGGCAAAGTCGGGGTAGTCGCTGGGCCCCTGGCCGCAGATGCCGATGTACTTGCCGGTGGCGCGGCAGGCGTTGATGGCGCGCGAGATCAGCGCCTTCACGGCGGGGTCGCGCTCGTCGAAGTCGTCCGCCAGCTGGGCCAGGCCGGAGTCGCGGTCCAGGCCCAGGGTCAGCTGGGTCAGGTCGTTCGAGCCGATCGACATGCCGTCGAAGTGCTGCAGGAACTGGTCCGCCAGGATGGCATTGCTGGGCACCTCGCACATCATGATCAGGCGCAGCCCGTTCTGCCCGCGCTTCAGGCCGCGATCGGCCAGCATTTCGGTGACCTGCTGCGCCTGGCGCACGGTGCGCACGAAAGGCACCATGATCTCCACGTTGCACAGGCCCATGTCGTTGCGCACCCGCTTCAGCGCCTCGCACTCCATGGCGAAAGCGTCGGCAAACTCCGCGCTGACGTAGCGCGAGGCACCGCGGAAGCCGAGCATCGGGTTCTCCTCGTCCGGTTCGTAGCGTGAGCCGCCGATCAACTTGCGGTACTCGTTGGACTTGAAGTCCGACAGACGCACGATCACCGTCTTCGGCCAGAAGGCCGCGGCGATGGTGGCGATGCCTTCGGCCAGCTTGTCGACGTAGAAGGCGCGCGGCGACGCGTGCCCGCGCGCCACCGACTCCACCGCCTTCTTCAGGTCGGGGTCGATGTTCGGATAGTCGAGGATCGCCTTCGGATGCACGCCGATGTTGTTGTTGATGATGAACTCCAGGCGTGCCAGGCCGACGCCCGAATTCGGCATCTGGCAGAAGTCGAAGGCCAGCTGCGGGTTGCCGATGTTCATCATGATCTTGATCGGGCAATAGGGCATGTCGCCGCGCTGCACGTCGCTGACCTCGGTCTCGAGCAAGCCGTCGTACACATAGCCGGTGTCGCCCTCGGCGCAGGACACCGTCACCAGCGCCCCTTCGTGCATCTTGTCGGTGGCATCGCCGCAACCCACCACCGCCGGAATGCCGAGTTCGCGCGCGATGATCGCCGCATGGCAGGTGCGCCCACCGCGGTTGGTGACGATGGCGGCGGCGCGCTTCATCACCGGCTCCCAGTTCGGATCGGTCATGTCGGTGACGAGCACGTCGCCCGGCTGCACCCGGTCCATCTCGGCCGGGCTGCGGATCAGCCGCACCGGCCCGGTGCCGATCTTCTGGCCGATGGCGCGGCCTTCGGCCAGCACCAGGCTCTTGGCGTTGCCGGCCTTGAGCCGATAGCGCTGCTCGAGCTTGCCTTCGGCCTGGCTCTTCACCGTCTCGGGCCGGGCCTGCAGGATGTACAGGCGCCCGTCCTGGCCATCCTTGCCCCATTCGATGTCCATCGGCCGGCCATAGTGCTTCTCGATGACGAGCGCATAGCGCGACAACTCGATCACGTCGGCATCGCTCAGCGCATAGCGGTTGCGCTGCTCGGGCACGGTATCCACGGTGCGCACCAGTTGCCCGGTGGCCGCACGATCGGCCTCGCTGGCAAACTCCATGCGCACCAGCTTGCTGCCCAGGCTGCGCCGGATGATCGGGAACTTGGCGGCGCGCAGCGTGGGCTTGTGCACGTAGAATTCGTCCGGGTTCACCGCGCCTTGCACCACTGTCTCGCCCAGGCCGTAGCTGGCGGTGATGAAGACCACGTCCTTGAAGCCGGATTCGGTGTCGATGGTGAACATCACGCCGGCGCAGGCCAGGTCCGAGCGCACCATGCGCTGCACGCCGGCGGACAGCGCCACGTCGCTGTGCGCAAAACCCTTGTGCACGCGGTAGCTGATGGCGCGGTCGTTGTAGAGCGAGGCAAAGACTTCCTTCATCTTGTGCAGCACCTGCTCGATGCCGACCACGTTGAGGAAGGTCTCCTGCTGGCCGGCGAAGGATGCGTCGGGCAGGTCCTCGGCCGTGGCGGAGGAACGCACCGCAAAGGATGCGCCCGGGTTGTCGCGGGCGAGCATCTCGAACTGCGACGCCACCGCCTCGCGCAGCGCCTGCGGGAAGGGGGTGTCCACGATCCACTGGCGGATGGTGGCCCCGGCATCGGCCAGGGCGCGAACATCGTCGGTGTCGAGCGTGGCCAGGCGGGCATTGATGCGCTGCGCCAGCCCACCGTGTTGCAGGAACTGCCGGAACGCATGCGCCGTGGTGGCAAAGCCTCCGGGCACCGCCACGCCCGAGGCGGCCAGCTGGCTGATCATTTCGCCGAGCGAGGCGTTCTTGCCGCCAACCGACTCGACATCGGTCATTCTCAACTGTTCAAACGGTACGACCAGGGCGGTCGCCAGATACGCGGTGGACATGGGAAGACTCCGGGACGTGACGAAACTGGGGCTCCCATGGGGCCGACCCGGCGCCGAGCGGCGGCGTGTTCGAATGATGTGGAGCTGCCGCGGGCGTGCATGGCGGGATCCGGCTTGGGGTAACCGAGGGGAATTCTAAGGAGTTCTTCTCTATCATCGGTCATCGAAGTTTCGCTGCCCCGCCCATGCCCAATCGCACGGTGTTCTATGTATCGGACGGTACGGGCATCACGGCCGAGACCTTCGGCAACTCGATCCTGGCGCAGTTTCCGACGCGACCGCGGCACGTGCGCCGCCCGTTCATCGATTCGGTCGAAAAGGCCTGGGCGGTGCTGGAGGAGATCAATCAAGCCGGCGAGCACGAGGGCCGCAGGCCGATCGTCTTCATCACGCTGGTGAACGACGCCATTCGCCAGGTGCTGACCGACCAGGCCTGCAAGGGCCTGGTGCTGGACATGTTCCGCACCTTCGTCGAGCCGCTCGAGCTGGAATTCGGCGTCAAGTCCAACCACCGCATCGGCCGTTTCTCCGACGCCGCGAAGAGCGAGGAGTATCACGAACGCATCGACGCCATCAACTTCTCGCTGGCCCACGACGATGGCCAGTCGGCGCGCAACCTGGACAGTGCCGATGTGATCCTGGTGGGGGTCAGCCGCAGCGGCAAGACGCCGACCTCGCTGTACCTGGCCATGCAGCACGGCATCAAGGCGGCGAACTACCCTCTCATCCCCGAAGACTTCGAACGCGGCAAGCTGCCCAGCAGCCTGGCGCCGTACCAGGCAAAGTGCTTCGGGCTGTCGATCAACCCCGAGCGGCTGTCGCAGATCCGCCATGAGCGCCGCCCGGGCAGCAAGTACGCATCCATCGAAAACTGCCGCTATGAAGTGCATGAAGCCGAAGCGATGATGCGGCGCGCCGGCATTGCCTGGCTGTCCTCGACGCACAAGTCGATCGAGGAGATCGCCACCACCATCCTGCGCGACATCCGGCCAGACCGGCTGGTGTACTAGCCCTGTACCAGCCCTGTCCTAGCCCAGCTGCCGCAGGCTCTCGTGCAGGCAGATCGCCGCGGCCGCAGCGACGTTGAGCGACTCTTCGCCACCCGGTTGCGCGATGCGCAGCGTCAAGGCGCAGCGCGCGGCCAGTTCCGTCGCCACGCCCTGCCCTTCATGACCGAAGACCCAGGCGCAGGGCTGCGGCAGCGGCGTGCGATGCAGCAGGTGCGTGGCGTGCGAGCTGGTCGCGATCCACGGCAGCTGCAGCGCGCCGAGCTCGTCGACGCTCAAGGACTCGTGCAGTTGCAGCGCGAAGTGCGCACCCATGCCGGCGCGCAGCACTTTCGGCGACCACAGCGCCGCCGTGCCTTTCAAGGCCAGCAGCTGGCGCACACCCAGCGCCGCGGCGCTGCGCAGGATGCTTCCCACGTTGCCGGCATCCTGCAGCCGGTCGAGGATCACCGTCGGCACGTCGCCGCGCCAGGCGGGCGTTTCGGGCCGTTCGATGAGTGCGCCGATGCTCGCCGGCGACTCCAGCACGCTCAGTGCCTTGAACAGCGCGTCCGGCAACAGTAGGACGCGCTGCGCCTGCTGCGCCAAGGTGCGCAGCGCCGGCTGCTGCCAGGCCGACGCGGCGATCAGCACCTGCTGCAGCGGCCAGCCGCGCGCCAGGCAGGCGCGCAGCAGATGATCACCTTCGAGCCACACCGCGGTGCCCTGGCCGCCGTCCTGGCTGCCCACCTTGCTGCGATAGGCGGATGAGCCGCGCTGCAGGCGGCGCACCAGGACCAGGCTCGGGTTGTCGCGCGACGTGATCTGTTGCGGCGCGGGCGTCATGTCGGCTCGCCCACGGCGTGCACCGGTGCAAAGCTGCGCCGGTGTTCGGCACACGCGCCATGCCGTTGCAGCGCTTGCAGGTGTTCGGCCGTGGGATAGCCCTTGTGGGCGGCAAACCCGTACTGCGGAAAGCGCTCGTGCAGCGCGAGGCAAAGCCGGTCGCGGTGCACCTTGGCCACGATCGACGCCGCTGCGATGGCCTGCACCTTGGCATCGCCCTTGACGATGGCTTGCGCCGGCATGCCCAGCACCGGCAGGCGGTTGCCGTCGACCAGCACGATATGCGGCCGCAAGCGCAGGCCCTCGACCGCGCGGCGCATGGCCAGCAGCGTGGCCTGCAGGATGTTGAACTGATCGATCTCCATCGCGCTGGCCTCGGCGACGCAGCAGCACAGCGCCTTGGCGCGAATCTCGTCGTAGAGCTGCTCGCGGCGGCGCGGCGACAGCGTCTTCGAATCGGCCAGCCCCTTCACCCGATGCAGCTCGTCGAGCATCACCGCTGCGGCCACCACCGGGCCGGCCAACGGGCCGCGGCCGGCCTCGTCGACACCGGCCAGCAGCCCCGGGCCGCGCCAGGCCAGGCCCAGTTGCTCAGGCGTCAAGAACCTGCGCGATCGCATCGGTGGCGCAGCGTGCGGTGTCACGCTTCAAGAGCAGGTGCAGTTCGGTGAAGCGCGCGGCCAGGCGCTCGGCGCCCGCCGTGTCGTCCAGCCGGGCCAGCAGCGCGTCGGCCAGTGCGCCCGGCTGGCAGGCATCCTGCAGCAGCTCGGGCACCACGAATTCGTGGCACAGGATGTTGGGCAGGCCGACCCAGGGCAGGTAGCGCAGGTATCTCCACGCCAAGGCGTTCAGCCAGTGCGCGCGGTAGCCGATGACCATCGGCCGCTTGAACAGCGCAGCCTCCAAGGAGGCCGTTCCACTGGCGACCAGCGTGGCGTCGCAAGCCGCCAGCGCCTCGTGCGAACGTCCGTCGAGCACCATCACGTCCAGGCCCGGTGCGTGCGTGCGCAGCAGGCCATCGAACAGCTCGCGCAGCCCGCTGGCCACCGGCAGCACGAAGCGAAGTGTGGAACGCCGCTGCTGCATGAGTGCGGCAGCCTGCAGAAAGACGGGAGCAATATCGCGCATCTCGCCGGCGCGGCTGCCCGGCAGCAGCGCCACCACGGTGTCGCTCTCACCGAGGCCCAGCGAGGCCCTGCTGGCCGAGCGCGGCACTTGCAGCGGAATCACATCGGCCAACGGGTGCCCGACATAGCTGGCGCCGATGCCGGCGCGCTGCAGGATGGCGGGCTCGAACGGAAACAGGCACAGCACATGATCGACATCGCGCGCCATGCGCTTGATGCGCCCACCGCGCCAGGCCCAGATCGACGGACAGACGAAGTGGATGGTACGGATGCCCGAGCGCCGCAAGCGGCCCTCGAGGCCGAGGTTGAAGTCGGGCGCATCGATGCCGACAAAGCCGCATGGCCGCTCGCGCAGCAGGCGTTCGGCCAGCGCGTTGCGGATGCCGGCGATCTCGCGCAGATGGCGCAGCGCGTCCACGTAGCCGTGCACCGACAGCTTGTGGTGCGGCCACCAGGCCTCGAAACCCTGCTCGGCCATCTTCGGCCCGCCGATGCCGACGATGCGCTGGCCCGGCCAGCGCTGGCGCAAACCGCCCATCAGCAGCGCGGCCAGCAAGTCGCCCGAAGCCTCGCCCGCCACCATCGCCAAGGGCGCCGCCGCGAGTTGCATCGGCGTTTCAGCGCACGATGCCGCGCTGCGCCGTGGCCAGGAAATCGAGCATCAGTTCGACGTCCGCGGCGGACGTCGTGCTGGCTTCAGGCAATTCGCCGATCTGCTGCTTCGCATCGGCCAGCGTCAGGCTGCGCCGGTACAGCAAGCGGTGCATCTGCTTGATGACCTCGATGCGCTCGGGCCCGAAGCCGCGCCGTTTCAGCCCTTCGGCATTGATGCCCTGGGCCTCGGCCGGGTTGCCCGCCGCCGTGACGAAGGGCGGCAGGTCCTGCGACAGGCGCGTCTGGAAGCCGATCATGGCGTGCGCGCCCACCCGTATGAACTGGTGCAGGCCGGACATGCCGCCGACCACCACCCAGTCGCCCAGTTGCACATGCCCGGCCAGCTGCGTCAGGTTGGCCATGATGGTGTGGTTGCCTACCTGGCAGTCGTGCGCGATGTGCACGTAGGCCATGATCCAGTTGTCGTCACCGATGCGCGTCACGCCCACGTCCTGCACGGTACCCAGGTTGATGGTGCAGAACTCGCGGATGGTATTGCCGCGGCCGATTTCCAGCCGCGTGGGCTCGCCGGCGTACTTCTTGTCCTGGGGCGGCCCGCCGATGGCACAGGACTGGAAGATGCGGTTGTCGCGGCCGATGGTGGTGTGGCCCTCGATGACGCAGTACGGGCCGATGCGCGTGCCCTCGTCGATGCGCACCTGGGCACCGATCAGCGCATAGGCGGCCACCTCGACATCCTCGCCCAGTTGGGCGCGGGCATCGACCTGCGCGGTGGGGTGGATCCTGGCCATGCCGTTCAGTCGAGCTTGCGTATCGCCATCAGCAACTCGGCCTCGACCGCGAGCTCCTCGCCGACCAGGGCGCGCGCCTTGAACTTCCAGATGCTGCTCTTCATGCGCAAGGCCTCGACGTCGAGGAACAACTGGTCGCCCGGCTCCACGGGCCGCTTGAAACGCGCGCCGTCGATGCCGGCGAAGTAGTACACCGTCTTGTCGTCGGGGGTGATGTCGTGCGTCATGAAGCCGAGCAGCGCCGCAGCCTGCGCCAGCGCCTCGAGCATCAGCACGCCGGGCATCACCGGCCGCTGCGGGAAGTGGCCGACGAAGAACTGCTCGTTGATGGTGACGTTCTTCAGCGCTCTGATGCGCTTGCCAGGCTCCAGTTCGAGCACGCGGTCGACCAGCAAGATAGGGTAGCGGTGCGGCAGCCTCTTCAGGATCTGATGGATGTCGATCGTCATGTGTTCTTGCTTTCCAGCGCCCGCAGGCGGCCACGCAGCGCGTACAACTGCCGCACCGTGGCGGCATTCTTGTCCCACACGCCATTCTCGTCGAAGGGAAACAGGCCGCCGTAGCTGCCCGGCTTGAGGATCGAGCGGGTCACCGCACAGGCCGCGCCGATGTGCACATGGTCGCAGATCTGCACATGCCCGACCACGCCGGACTGGCCGGCAAAGGTGCAGTGCGCGCCGATGCGCGTGCTGCCGGCGATGCCCACGCAGGCGGCCATCGCCGTGTGCGCGCCCACGAACACGTTGTGTGCGATGTGCACCAGGTTGTCCAGCTTGACGCCTTGCTCGAGCACCGTGTCCTGCAGCGCGCCGCGGTCGATGCAGGTGTTGGCGCCGATCTCCACGTCGTCGCCGATGTCGACCGCGCCGAACTGCTCGATCTTCTCCCAGCGGCCTTCGACCGGGGCAAAGCCGAAGCCATCGGCGCCGATGACCGCCCCGCTGTGCACGATGCAGCGCGCACCGATGCGGCAGGCGTCGCCGAGCACCACCCGCGCCGCCAGGCGCGTGTCTTCGCCGACGATGGCATGCGCGCCGACATGGCTTTGCGGCCCCACCGTCGCACCGCGGCCAATGACGGCACCGCTGCCGATGAAGGCCAGCGCAGCCACCGACGCCTGCGCGTGCACGCTCGCGCCGGCCTCGACCACGGCACTTGGGTGTACGCCGGCCACGAAGGGGGCACGCGTGCGCCGCGCCCACCACTGCGTGAGCCGGGCGTAGTAGAGGTAGGGGTCGGGGCTGACGATGGCCGAGGGCCGTGAAATCACGGCTCCGCGCAGCGCTGCGGCGACGATCACGCAGCCGGCGGCCGAGCCTTGCAGTTGCGCCTGGTGGCGCGGGTTGGCAAGGAAACTGATGCTGTCGGGCGTTGCGGCGTCGAGCGGCGCGATGCGGCGCAACACGACTTTGGGATTGCCGAGCAGTTCACCGCCCAGCTGCGCGACCAGCTCGCCGGAGCGGACCTCGAACATCCGGGCCTGCGCCGCAGCAGATCAGCGGGGTGCCGATGCCGGCGGCGGCGCGGAGTTCAGCGCCTTGATCACCTTTTCGGTGATGTCCACGCGCGGCCCGGCAAAGATCGCCTCCTGCAGGATGACGTCGTACTTCTCCTGCTCGAAGATCTGCTTGATGACGCGGTTGGCGCGTTCCACCACGGCGGCAAGTTCTTCGTTCTTGCGCTGCGTCAGGTCTTCCTGGAACTCGCGGCGACGGCGCTGCATGTCGCGGTCCTGCTCGACCAGCTCGCGCTGGCGCCGCGAGCGCTCGCTCTCGCTCAGCGTCGGGCCTTCCTTTTCGAGCTTTTCGGCAGCGGCCTTCAGGCGCGCCACCTGCTCGGAGAGTTCCTTCTCGCGTTTGCTGAACTCGCCCTCGAGACGCACCTGGGCAGCCTTGGCCGGCGCGGCTTCGCGCAACACACGCTCGCTGTTCACGTAGCCGATCTTCAGTTCCTGGGCCAGCGCCGCGCAAGACCACGACAGCATCGCAGCCGATGCCGCGGCAACGAGCACCCGGGTGGCAAGCGGCAGCATCTTCATCAAAATCTGGTCCCGATCTGAAACTGGAAGGGCTGGATTCTATCGGTTCCCTCGTACAGGACCGGCGTGCCATAGCTGATTTTTAGCGGCCCGAGCGGCGAAACCCAGCTGATGCCCAATCCGGTGGAGGCGCGCAAACTACCGAAGGTGACCGACTGATCCGGGCCCCAGGCGTTGCCGATATCGAAGAAGGCAAAGAAGCGCAGGCTCTTGTCGTTGCCCATGCCGGGCACCGGAATGTACAACTCCGCGTTCGCATTCATCTTGCGTGTGCCACCGATGAATGCACCGGTCGGATCGACGGTGCCCAGCGAGCTTTGCTCGAACACGCGCACCGAGCCCAGGCCGCCGCTGTAGAAGTTCTTGAACACCGGGTAGGGCCGCGAACCCAGGCCGAAGCCCCAGCCGACCTCTCCGTTCAGGCCGAGCGTCAAGTTGTAGGGCAGTTCCATGTATTGCTGAGCCTGAAGATTCAACCTCAGGAACTGCACGTCGCCGAACAAGCTCAGATCGGAGTTGGCGCGGTAATAGCGGCCCTGCGTGGGGAATATCGTGCTGTTGCGGGCGTCGCGCGACCAGCCCACCGTGAGCGGGAACGAATTGCTTGATGCACCAAACTGTTCACGGTAGAGAAAATAGCTGTTCGGCAGGAAGGCGTCGTCGCCGATCTGCGTCTGTTCGTAGCCCAGGCCGAAGAAGACCGTGTCGATTTCGGTGAAGGGCACGCCAATGCGCGTCCCGAAACCCCAGGTGGCGATTTGGTACGAGTCTCCGAAGGTGTTGAGCGGGCTGCTGGCGCGGTAGTAGGCATCGAATCCACGCGAGATGCCATCGACGGTCCAGTACGGATCGACGGTGTTCAGCGCCACGGTGCGCGCGACCTTGCCGGTGTTGATCTCAAGGCCGAGGAAGTGACCCGAGCCGAACACGTTGTCCTGCCGGATGGATCCGGTCAGCGTCAGGCCTTCCGCCGATGAATAGCCGGCGCCGATCGAGAGGTTGCCAGTGGCCTTCTCGACCACGGTGATCAGCAGATCCACCTGATCGGGCGTGCCGGACACCTCCACCGTATCGATCGAAACCTCACCGAAATATCCCAATCGATCCAGCCGCTCCTTGGACAGCCTGATCTTGGCACCGTCGTACCACGAGGCCTCGAGCTGCCGGAACTCACGCCGCACGACTTCATCGCGCGTGCGCGTGTTGCCGGCGACGTCGATGCGTCGCACATAGACGCGGCGTTGCGGCTCGGCCGCGAAGACCACCAGCACTTGGCCCGCGCTTCGATCGACTTCGGGCCGTGGCTCGACGCGTGCGAATGCGAATCCGTAGATCGCAAACAGTTCTGACATGCGCCGCACCGTCGTGGCCACTTCGTCGCCACGGTAGGGCTGGCCCGGGACCACACTGACGAGCGCACGGAACTCGTCTTCGCGACCCAGGAACTCGCCCTCCAGCCGCACCCCGGTGACGGTGAAGACCTGGCCTTCGCGGATGGTGATGGTGACCGAGATGTCCTGCTTGTCGGGCGAAATCGTGACCTGCGTGGAATCGATGGCGAACTCGAGGAAACCGCGATTCAGGTACCAGGCACGCAAGGTTTCGAGGTCGGCATTGAGCTTGGCGCGTGAATAGCGGTCGCCCTTGGTGTACCAGCTGAGCCAACCGCTGGGGCTGACCTCGAACTGGCTGAGCAGCGTGGACTCGGTGAACGCGGTGGCACCGACGATGCGGATCTCGCGGATGCGCGCCGCATCGCCTTCGGTCATCGTGAAAGTGACATTGACGCGGTTGCGCTCGATCGGCGTCACGGTGGTCACGACCTCGGCGCCATACAGGCTGCGCGACAGGTACTGGCGCTTGATCTCCTGCTCGGCACGATCGACCAGGGCCTTGTCGAAGGGCAGCCCCTCGCCGATGCCGGCTTCGCGCAGCGACTTCAACAAGACATCCTTCTCGAACTCCTTCAGCCCGACAAAGGACACGGTCGCGATGATGGCGCGCTCGTCGATGACGACGACCACGATCTGGTCCTCGATCTCGATGCGCACATCCTTGAACAAGCCGGTCGCAAAGAGCGCACGCAGTGCGGTCGCCCCCTTTTCGTCGGTGTAGGTGTCGCCGATGCGAAAGGGCAGCGCACCGAAGACCGTGCCCGGGTCGGTGCGCTGCAGGCCCTCGAGGCGGATGTCCCTGACCACGAAGGGCTGCACCGCCTGCGCCGCAGGCGCGTACAGCGCGGCCGCCAGCAACAGGCAGGCGGCCAGCAGGCGCAGTACCGACGTGGCAAGACTCGACCGAGGCACAGGAAACATGAGGGAACTCAGTGCAGGCCCAGAAGGCGGGCCACATCGTTGAAGAGGGCCACCGACATCAGGGCCAGCAAGATCGCGACGCCGCCGCGTTGCAAGCGCCCCATCCACAGATCGGAAAGCGGTCGCCCGGTCAGTCCCTCGAAAAGGTAGTACATCAGGTGCCCCCCATCGAGCATGGGCAGCGGCAGCAGGTTCAGCACCCCCAGGCTCACGCTCACCAGCGCCAGGAAGCCCAGGTAGTAACTCAGGCCCTGCTGCGCAGACTGCCCCGCATAGTCGGCAATCGTCAGCGGGCCGCTGAGGTTGCGCAGCGAGGCCTCGCCGATGAGCATGCGACCGAGCATCTTCAGCGTCAACACGCTCAGCTCCCAGGTGCGCGTGAGCCCGAGCTGAAGGCCCTCGAGCATGCCGCGCTGCACCGTCACCATCTGCATCGGGCGCCCGATGTAGGCGTCGATGCGAGCGACGCTGACGCCGTTGTCGTCGACCACGCGCGGCAGCACCTCGAGATCGAGCACACGGCCGTCGCGTTCGACACGCCAGCGCATCGGCACTGCGGCGCCGTCGCGCAGCGACACGCGTATGCGCTCGCGCAGCGCCTGTGCATCGGGCACCGCCTGACCATCGACCTTGAGTACATGGTCGCCGGCCATCAGGCCCGCTTCGGCGGCCGGCCCGGCTGTCTTGACCTCGCCCATCACCGGCTCGCTGTAGGGTGTGCTCAGCCCCACTTGCCGCAGCATGGCGGCATCGACGTCGCGCGTACCCAGGCGCGGCAAGTCCAGCTTCACGGTACGGGCCGCGTGACCTTGCGAATCACTGAGCGACAGTTGCAGCGCCTCACCGTCCAGCAGTGCCTGCGTCACCTGCCAGCGCAGGTCGTTCATCGAGCGCACTTCGGACCAGTCACTGCCGTCACGCGAGGTGGCACGCACCCAGTCGCCCGAACGCAGCCCGGCCTGCTCAGCCAGGCTGTCGGCCACGGGGGCGCTGAGCACGGCCTTCGGCTCCTCGGTACCGATCCACTGCGCCGCCGCGAACAGCAGCACGGCCAGCAGCAGGTTGGCCAGCGGGCCGGCGATGACGATGGCTGCCCGGCGCGACAGCGGCTGGCGGTTGAAGGCGCGATGCAGTTCGTGCGGCGCCACCGCCGCCTCGCGTTCGTCGAGCATGCGCACATAACCGCCCAGCGGCAGCGCCGAGAGCACGAACTCGGTGGCATCGGGGCCGCTCTGGCGGCGCCATATCACGCGCCCGAAGCCGACCGAAAAACGCAGCACCTTGACACCGCAGGCCAGCGCCACGCGGTAGTGGCCGTACTCGTGGATGACGATCAGGATGCCCAGCGTCACCAGGAAAGCAAGCACGCTGAGGATCATCGCGTGTGCTCCTGCACCCATTGCCGCGCATGGGCGCGCGCACGCACGTCCAGCGCCAGCAGACCGTCCAGCGAAGTGCACTCGCCGGGAGCGGGCGATACCGCCGCAATCGTGTCGGCGTTCAGGGCATGGATCGCAACGAAGCCGATACGCCGCTCCAGGAAGGCGGCCACCGCCACCTCGTTGGCGGCGTTGAGCACCGCGCTGCTGCCCTCGGGGCCGCGCAACGCAGCCCACGACAGATGCAAACCGGGAAAGCGCTGCGCATCGGCGGCCTCGAAGCTCAGTGCCGGCAGCGTGCTGAAGTCCAGCGGCGCCGCGCCGGACTCGATGCGCTGCGGGAACGACAGCCCGTAGCTGATCGGCCCGCGCATGTCGGGCGTGCCCAGTTGCGCCAGCACGCAGCCATCGCGGCACACCACCATCGAGTGGATGATGCTCTGCGGATGGATCACCACGCGGATCTGCTCGGGCGCCAGGTCGAACAACCAGCGCGCCTCGATGACCTCAAGCGCCTTGTTCATCATCGTCGCCGAGTCCACCGAGATCTTGCGCCCCATGACCCAGTTCGGGTGCGCGCAAGCCTCGTCGGGGGTGACGCTGCCGAGTTCGGAGGGCTCACGCAGCCGGAACGGCCCGCCCGAGGCGGTGAGCACGATGTGCTCGATGGTGTCCGGCCACTGGCTGCGCTGCTGCGGCAGGCACTGGAAGATGGCCGAATGCTCGCTGTCGATAGGCAGCAGGGTGGCGCCGCCCTCGCGCACCGCGCGCATGAACAGCGCGCCGCCGACGACCAGCGCCTCCTTGTTGGCCAGCAACAGGCGTTTGCCCGCACGCGCCGCGGCCAGGCAGGGGCGCAGACCGGCGGCACCGACGATCGCCGCCATGACGCTGTCGACGTCGGGGTCGGCCGCCAGTTCGCACAACGCGTCAGCGCCACTGCGCACCTGCGTGGCCACGCCTTGCGCACGCAGCGCATCGCGCAGCCGGCGCGCCTTGGCTTCGTCGGGCACGACGGCGCAGCGCGGTGCCCAGCGCAGGCATTGGGCGATGAGTTCGTCGATGCGCTGGTGCGCGCTCAGTCCCACCACCGCGAAGCGGATGGGATGTCGCGCCACCACGTCCAGGGTGCTCGTGCCGATCGACCCGGTGGAGCCCAGAATGACCAGTCGCTGCGGCTGCACCGTAGGGCTCTCCGTCACAGGATCAGCAGCGCCATGGCCAGCGGGAACACGGGCAGCAGCGCATCGACGCGGTCGAGCACGCCACCATGGCCAGGCAGGAGCCGGCTCGAGTCCTTGGCGCCGGCGGCACGCTTGACCAGCGATTCGACCAGATCGCCGACCACGCTCATGCCGGCCAGGAAGGCCAGCGCCAGCAGGCCACCCAGCAGCCCGAGGTGCGTGAACAACTGGCCGAACAGGCTGACGCTGTCCAGGGTCATGCGCGACTCCATGGCACGCCAGGCCAGCGCCAGCACGAACACGCCCACCATGCCGCTTGCCACACCCTCCCAGCTCTTGCCCGGGCTGATGGTCGGTGCGAGCTTGCGCTTGCCGAAGCGACGCCCGCCGAAGTAGGCCGCGATATCGGCCACCCAGACCAGGCAGAACACCGAGAGGATGAAGTTGATGCCGATGCCGCGCGCATGGCTCATGGCCAGCCAGGCGGCCCACAAAGCCGCCAGCCCCAGCACCCAGCGCGCCACGCGGGGCAGCCGAGGCCACGACGACGGACCGGTGCGCAGCGCCAACGCGCCACCGGCCACCCACACCAGCGCCGCCAGCCACCAGGCCAGCCGGGGTGCGTGGTCCGACCAGCCCACAGCCAGGGCCGCAGTGCAGGCCGCGGCCAGGCCCAGCCCCATGGCCAGCGACAGCGTCGCACCGGCCTGGTTCAAGCGGCCCCACTCCCAGCCCGCCGCACCGATGAGCAGCAGGGTCAGCACATTGAAGGGCCAGGCTTGCGCGGCAAACAGCGCCGGCACCAGCAGGGCCAAGAGCACGAGTGCGGTGACGATCCGCTGCGCGAGCATCGACATCAGATGCCTTGCGGCACCAGATCTTCCGTCGTGATGCCCCCATAGCGCCGGTCGCGCTGCCTGTAGGCCTGGATGGCCGCGTCGATGTCGGACTCGTCGAAATCCGGCCACAGGCGCTCGGTGAAGACAAACTCGGAGTAAGCCGATTGCCACAGCAGGAAGTTGCTGATGCGCATCTCGCCGCCGGTGCGGATGAACAGATCGGGGTCGGGCGCATAGCTCAGCGCCATGTAGCGCGACAACGCCGCCTCGTCCAGCGCCTCGGGGCGCACGCCATCGAGCATGGCGTGACGGCAGGCCTGCACCATGTCCCAGCGGCCGCCGTAGTTGAAGGCCACCGACAGGTTGATGCGGGTGTTGTGCGCGGTGCTGCGTTCGGCGTATTCCCAGGCGTCGCGAAGCTTGTTCGAGACCTTCGAACGATCACCGACGATGCGCACGCGCACGCCGTCGCCGGCCAGCTTGGTGAGGTACTTGGACACCGCCACCAGCACCAGCCCCATCAATCCGGAGACCTCTTCGGAGGGGCGCTTCCAGTTCTCGGAGGAAAAGGCGAACACCGTCAGGTAATCGACACCGCGATCGGCAAACGCGTTGACCGCGCGCACCAGCGCATCCACGCCCTGCTTGTGCCCATAAACGCGAGGCATGTAGCGCTTGCGCGCCCAGCGGCCATTGCCGTCCATGACCACGGCTACATGGCGCGGCACGCTCGGGTCTCGGGGCAGGTCGGAGCAGTTCACGGCGTGGCAGCGGGCGGGCGGGTCTGTGCAGCGGGCTCAGACGGACAGGATCTCGGCTTCCTTGCCATGCACCAACCGGTCCACTTCGGCAATGGTGCGATCGGTGAGCTTTTGCACCTCGTCCTGCGCACGTCGCTCGTCGTCCTCGGTGGCCAGCTTGTCCTTGAGCAGTTTCTTCAGGTGCTCGTTGGCGTCGCGGCGCAGGTTGCGCACCGCCACCTTGGCCTCTTCTCCGGCGTGGCGCACCACCTTGGTCAGCTCCTTGCGGCGCTCTTCGGTCAGTGCCGGCATCGGCACACGCACCAGTTCGCCCTGCGAGGCCGGGTTAAGGCCCAGGCCCGATTCGCGGATGGCCTTCTCGATCTTCGCGCCCATGCCCTTTTCCCAGGGCTGCACGCCGATCGTGCGGGCATCGATCAACGTGACGCTGGCCACCTGGCTGAGCGGCACGTCGGCGCCGTAGTACTCGACCTGCACCTGGTCGAGCAGGCCGGGGTGTGCACGGCCGGTGCGGATCTTCTGCAGGTCGGCCTTGAAGGCTTCGATCGACCTGGCCATCTTGTGTTCGGCCGTTTGTCTGATGTCGGCGATGCTCATGACTCGGGTTTCCTCAAACGTGCACCAATGTGCCTTCGTCTTCGCCCAGCACCACGCGGCGCAGCGCGCCTGGCTTGAATATGCTGAACACCTTGATGGGCAGTTTCTGGTCGCGGCACAGTGCGAAGGCGGTCGCGTCCATGACCTGCAGGTTCATGGCGATGACCTGGTCGAAGCTGATCTGTGCATAACGCGTGGCCGCCGGGTCCTTCTTCGGATCGGCGCTGTAGACACCATCGACCTTGGTCGCCTTGAGCACGATCTGCGCGCCGATCTCGGCACCGCGCAGCGCCGCAGCGGTGTCGGTGGTGAAGAACGGATTGCCGGTGCCCGCGGCGAAGACCACCACCTTGCCTTCTTCCAGGTACTGCAGTGCCTTCGGCCGTACGTAGGGCTCGACCACCTGCTCGATGGCGATGGCCGACATGACGCGCGCCGTCATGCCCTCTTGCCGCATGGTGTCGGCCAGCGCCAGCGAATTCATCACCGTGGCCAGCATGCCCATGTAGTCGGCGGTGGCGCGGTCCATGCCGACCGAGCCGCCCGCCACGCCACGGAAGATGTTGCCCCCGCCGATGACCACCGCCATCTCCACGCCCAGCTGCGTGACGTCCTGGATCTCGCGCACCATGCGCACGATCGTCGCGCGGTTGATGCCGTAGGCATCGTCGCCCATCAGGGCTTCGCCCGACAACTTCAGCAAGATGCGCTTGTACGCCGGCATGCAGGTGTTCCGAAAAGGGATGGGCGCCCAGTGTAAGGCGCGCCGCACGAGGCGCGGCGCACGGCCGGGCTCATTGAGCCTTCGCGGCGGCCACCTGCGCCGCCACCTCGGCGGCAAAGTCGTCCACCCGCTTCTCGATGCCTTCGCCCACGACGTAGAGCGTGAAACCCTTGATGGTGGTGCCAGCAGCGTCGAGCATCTGCTTGACGGTCTGCTTGTCGTTCTTCACGAAGCTCTGGTTGAACAGCGACACTTCCTTCAGGAACTTCTGCACCGAACCCTCGATGCGCTTGGCCACGATCTCGGCGGACTGCACCGGCTTGCCTTCGGCCCGGGCCTTGTCGGCGTCTTCGGCGGCCTTCAGCGAGGCCACCGAACGCTCTTTCTCGACCAGCACCGCCGGCACGTCGGCCGAGGACAACGCCACCGGCTTCATCGCCGCCACGTGCATGGCCACGTCCTTGGCGGCGATCTCGTCACCTTCGTATTGCACCAGCACGCCGATGCGCGTGCCGTGCAGGTAGCGCGCCAGCTTGCCGCCGCCGGCATAGCGCTGGAAGCGGCGTACCGAGATGTTCTCGCCGATCTTGCCGATCAGGCCCTTGCGCACGTCTTCGACCGTCGGGCCAAAGCCGGCCTGCGACAGCGCCATCGCCGACAGCGCCGCCACATCGGCTGGATCCTGTGCCACGACGAGTTCGGCCACGGCGTTGCCGAAGGCCAGGAAATCGTCGTTCTTCGAGACGAAGTCGGTCTCGCAATTGACTTCGACCAGCGCGGCGGTGGCGCCATTCACCGAGGCAGCGACCACACCTTCGGCGGTGATGCGCCCCGAGGCCTTGCCGGCCTTGCTGCCGAGCTTGACGCGCAAGATCTCCTCGGCGCGTTCCATGTCGCCGTCGGCCTCGGTCAAGGCCTTCTTGCATTCCATCATCGGGGCATCGGTCTTGGCGCGCAGCGCACCCACCATGCTTGCAGTAATTGCGGGCATCTTTCTCTCCATGACAAATGCGGCTGGCGCAACAGGCGCGGCACAGCCAGTCAGCGGCTGGCCGGACGGTGCGCGACAGCCGCATCCGGGGCCCGCCACGCACGCGCCGGCGCCGGCGTTCAAGCGCCTTCGCGCAACTCGACGAATTCGTCGCCCGCGGCACTCACCGCCTGCACCACGTCGCTGGTGGCATTGGCCTTGCCTTCGAGCACCGCGTCCGACACGGCACGTGCATACAGCGCCACGGCCTTGGCCGAGTCGTCGTTGCCGGGGATGACGTAGTCGATGCCGATGGGCGAATGGTTGGTGTCGACCACGCCGATCAACGGAATGCCCAGCTTCTTGGCTTCGGCAATGGCGATCTTGTGGTAGCCCACGTCGATGACGAACATCGCGTCGGGCAGCGCGTTCATGTCCTGGATGCCGCCGATGTCCTTCTCGAGCTTGGTCAGCTCGCGCTCGAACATCAGGCCTTCCTTCTTGATCATCTGCTCGATGCCGACTTCTTTCTGGGCCTGCATTTCCTTGAGCTTCTTGAGCGACACCTTGACGGTCTTGAAGTTGGTCAGCATGCCACCGAGCCAGCGCTGGTCGACATAGGGCATGCCGCAGCGCTGCGCTTCCAGCGCAATGACCTCGCGCGCCTGGCGCTTGGTACCGATCATCAGGATGGTGCCGCGGCGCGCAGCCAGCTGGCGTATGAACTTCATCGCGTCGAGGAACGCGGGCAGCGTCTTCTCGAGGTTGATGATGTGGATCTTGTTGCGATGGCCGTAGATGTACGGGGCCATCTTGGGGTTCCAGAAGCGGGTCTGGTGTCCGAAATGGACACCGGCTTCCAGCATTTCGCGCATGGATACGGTCACAGGGATCTCCGAAGGTTGGGTCTAGAATCCCGGCACGAATTGCGGCACTCGTTTCATGCCGAAACAAAGCGCCGCAACACCTCTCGGTTGCCGGGTTCGCGTCTTGCGGGGGTCTCCAGGGCGACGGCCTCCGCGCTCGAATTGCCCGATGCACCACCCGAATACGGCAGCACGTTGCAGACAAAGCCATTGATTTTAGCATGCGGTGCGACCGCAACCTCTAGCCGCCCGCGCGCGCGGCCCCGGGTGCGCTGACATGCGCGTGGCTGTTGTCGGCGCCGGCATCATCGGCGTCACCACGGCCTACGAGCTGGCGTGCGATGGCCACGAGGTTACGGTGTTCGAGCGCCGGGCCAGCGTGGCCGCCGAGGCCAGTTTCGCGAACGCCGGTGTGATTGCGCCCGGGCAGGTGATGCCGTGGGCGGCGCCCGGCATGCCGTTCAAGGTGATGAAGCACCTGCTTTCGCGCCACGCTCCGGTTCGCTTCGGCCCCGGCACCCTGGCGGCGGCGGCGTGGCTCTGGCGGTTCCTGCGTGCCTGCCGCAAGGACGTGCACGTGGCCAACCGCACGAGCATGCAAGGACTGGCCCACTTCAGCCGTGAGCACCTGAACGGCCTGGCGTCTTCGCTGCGGCTTCAATTCGAGCAGGCGAACGGCTACCTCGTGTTGATGCGTACACCGCGCGCACTGGCCCAGGCGCAGGCCGGCATCTCGCTGTTGCGCGAACTCGGCGTGACGTTCGAGGTCGTCGACGCGGCGCGCTGCCGCGCCCTCGAGCCCGGTCTCTCGCCTGACGCACCCTTGCATGCCGCGATCCATCTTCCCCAGGACGGGGTCGGCAATTGCCGTCAGTTCGCGCACCTGATGAAGGCCCGTGCCCAGGCGCTCGGTGCGCGCTTTCGCTTCGGCCATGACGTGCACCGCGTCACTCCGGGCAACGGCGTCGAACTGCTGTTCGCCGGCTCCGAGCAGGCGGGCGAACCCCAGGCCGAGGTGTTCGATGCGGTCGTGGTGTGCGCCGGCCCGCAGGCCGGTGCCTTGTTGCGGCCAATCGGCATCACCCTGCCCCTGCTGCCGGTCTACGGGTACTCGTTGACGGCGCCGATTCGCCACATCGAGGGCGTTCGCGATACCGGGCCGCGATCGGCGCTGATGGACGAGCGCTACAAGGTCGCCATCTCGCGCCTCGGCGAGCGCATCCGCATCGCCGGCAGCGCCGAGATCGGCGGCCGGCCCGACGACCTGAGGCCGGATGCCCTGCGCACGCTGTACAAGGTGCTCGAGGACTGGTTCCCCGGCGCCGCCGACCTGCCCAAGGCACAGCACTGGAAGGGCGCGCGGCCCATGCTGCCAGACGGCCCGCCGGTCCTCGGGGCGAGCGGCGCCCCCGGCATCTGGCTCAACCTCGGGCACGGGTCGAGCGGCTGGGCGCTGTCGTGTGGCTCGGCCCGTGTGGTGGCGGACCTGATCGGTGGCCGCACACCCGTCATCGACGTGTCCCGCCTCGGCATCGAACGCGTGCGCTGAATTCGCGCCCCGGTCCGCGCACAATCGGGCCGAACTGCCAACGACCATGAATCCGACTTCAGCCAGCCTGCCCCGTCGGGTGCTTCCGGCGCAAACGCCGTGGCCACTGTTCGACGTGGCCACGTCGCGCGCGATCGAGCGACGTGAACTTGCGTTGCAGCCGGGCGGCGCGCTGATGCGCCGGGCCGGCACCTCGGTGGCGCGCCTGGCCCAGGCGCTGGCGCCGCACGCAAGGCGCATCTGGGTCGCCGCCGGCCCGGGCGGCAATGGCGGCGACGGGCTGCACGCCGCCGCCGAATTGCAACAGGCCGGACGCGAAGTCATCGTCACGCTGCTCGCGGCGCGCGACAAGTTGCCGCCCGATGCGCAGGCCGGACTGCAGCGGGCCGAACGAGCCGGTGTCTCGATCGTCGCCCACCCGCCCGAGGGCCCATTCGATCTCGTGATCGACGCCCTGCTCGGCATCGGCGCACAACGCGCTCCGGCAGCCGAGATGGCCGCGACGACTCTGGCGTTGAACGCCTCAGGTTCGCCCTGCCTGAGCGTGGACCTGCCGTCCGGGCTGAGCGCCGACACCGGCGTGGCCTTCGGCGACGCCGTGGTTCGGGCTGCCGCAACGTTGTCGTTGCTGACCTTGAAACCCGGCCTGTTCACCGCCTCGGGCCGCGACCACACAGGGGCAGTCTGGTTCGACGCACTCGAGGCCACGATCGAACCGGGTGACACGCCCGCGGCGCGGCTGACGAGCCTGGCCGATTGGCACGCGGCATCGACGCCGCGCCGGCACGAACATCACAAGGGCAGCTTTGGCGACGTGATCGTCGTGGGCGGCGCGGCCGGCATGCATGGCGCGGCCCGGCTGGCAGCGCACGGCGCGTTGGGCGCGGGAGCCGGCCGCACGATCGTGAGCCTGCTCGATGTCGACGCACCGCTCGGCGATGCGAGCCGCCCCGAGTGGTTGTGGCAGCGCGCCGCCTGGTTGCCTGGCGCGGCGGACCTGGAACATTCAACGGTGGTCTGTGGCTGCGGTGGTGGCATGGCGGTTCGATCGGCCCTGCCGGCCACCCTGTCGCGCAGCGCCCGGCTCGTGCTCGATGCCGATGCGCTGAATGCCGTGGCGACAGACACGTCGCTGCAAGCGCTGCTGCGGTCCCGCGCGACGCGCGGCGGCGCCACGGTCCTGACGCCGCACCCGCTCGAGGCGGCCCGGCTGCTCGGGTCGAGCACAGCCGAGGTCCAGACCGATCGGCTCCGCGCGGCGCAGGCGATCGCAGATCGATTTGGCGCCACCGTCGTGCTGAAGGGCTCGGGGACGGTGATCGCCGCTCCGGCGACGACGCCCACCATCAACAGCACCGGCAGCGCGGCCCTGGCGACGGGCGGCACGGGGGACGTGCTGGCGGGCTGGATCGCGGGCCTGTGGTCACAGGCCGCCCGACGCGAGGGGGCGTCAGCGGCAGCACTCGCCTTTGCCTGCACCGCGGCCTCGGTGTGGCTGCACGGCCTGGCGGCCGAGCGACCGGGCGCCTCGGCGCTGCGCGCACGCGACCTCGTCGACGCGATGCGCGAAGCCGCGGCCGGCTTCTAGCGACGCGGCTTCTTCTTCACCGGCGCATGGCGCTCGGGAACCGCACCGCGGCGCCTGGCGATGCCAGGGGCCGAACGCGCTGCGGTCTTGCGCTCGCGCTTGACCCCGGCCTTGCCTTCACGGTCGGCTGACTTGATCGCGGCCAGTTCATCGACCGCCGTTTCGGGCTTGACGCGCTCGGTCTTCGCGCGCACCAGCGGCCGCTCGCCCTCGCCTTCACGCACGAGGCGGAAGTCGATCTTGCGGCCGTCGAGGTCGACCCGGCTCACCTGCACGCGCACGCGCGTGCCGACGGCGTAGCGCATGCCACTGCGCTCGCCGCGCAGGTCTTGCCGCACCTCGTCGAAGCGGTAGTACTCGCCGCCAAGCTCGGTGATGTGCACCAGCCCCTCGACGTACATCCCGTCGAGCGTGACGAAGAGGCCGAACGCAGCGACCGAACTCACCGTGCCAGAGAACTCCTCGCCGAGGTGCTCGCGCATGTACTTGCACTTGAGCCAGGCCTCGACGTCACGCGACGCCTCGTCGGCGCGGCGCTCGCGCGCGCTCGTGTGGGCGCCCGCCACTTCCCAGGCCGCGAGGTCCTTGCTGCCCACCCGCGGCAGCGGGCGCGCGGTCTTCAGCGCCGGCCGGGAGCCGCGTCGCTGCGGCGGTTCGGCGGTCTCCGCCGACGGCTCGAACTTGTACGTCTTGCTCGACAGCAAGGCCTTGATCACGCGGTGCACGAGCAGGTCCGGGTAACGCCGGATCGGGCTCGTGAAGTGCGCGTAAGCCTCGTACGCCAGGCCGAAGTGCCCGCTGTTCACGGGCGTGTAGATCGCCTGCTGCATCGAGCGCAGCAGCATCTGGTGGATCTGCGTCGCGTCCGGCCGGTCTTTCGTGGCCTGCGCGATGGCCTGCATCTCGCCCGGCGTGGGTTCGTCGCCGATGTGCATCCCGATGCCGAGCGCGCGCAGATAGTTCTGCAGCGCGAGGCGCTTCTCGGGCGTCGGCCCCTCGTGCACGCGGTACAGCGAGGCATGCTCGCCGGCCTCGATGAAGGCGGCTGCGCAGACGTTCGCGGCCAGCATCGTCTCTTCGATCAGCCGGTGCGCCTCGGTGCGGACACGCGGCACGATCTTCTCGATGCGACCGGCGTCGTCGCACAGGATCTGCGTTTCGGTGGTCTCGAAGTCGACCGCGCCGCGGCGCGCCCGTTGCTTTAGAAGGGCGCGGTAGACCTCGTGCAGGTGCAGCAGGTGGGGCACCAGTTGCGCGCGGCGCTGCGCTTCGGGGCCGCGCGTGTTGGCCAGGATCGCGGCCACCTCGGTGTACGTGAAACGCGCATGCGAGCGGATCAGTGCCGGGAAGAACTGGAACGCGTCGACCGAGCCGTCGTGGGCGACGATCATGTCGCACACCATCGCCAGCCGGTCCTCGTCCGGATTCAGCGAACACAGCCCGTTCGAGAGTTTCTCGGGCAGCATCGGAATTACGCGGCGCGGGAAGTACACCGACGTCGCCCGTTCGTAGGCGTCGGCGTCGAGTGGCTCGCCCGGCTTGACGTAGTGGCTCACGTCGGCGATTGCGACCACGAGGCGCCAGCCCGCGAATGCGGACTTGCCGCGGCCGCGCGTGAACGGCTCGCAGTAGACGGCGTCGTCGAAGTCGCGTGCGTCCTCGCCGTCGATCGTGACCAGCGGCACGTCGCTCAGGTCGACACGGCCGCGCTTGTCGACGGCGCGCACCCGGTCGGGCAGTGCCGCGGCCTGCTCGAGCGTGGTCGGCGAGAAGCGGTGCGGCACGTCGTACTTGCGCACCGCGATCTCGATCTCCATGCCGGGGTCGTCGATCTCGCCGAGCACCTCGGTCACGCGCCCGACCGGTTGCGAAAACATCGACGGCGGCTCGGTCAACTCGACCGCGACAACCTGCCCGGCCTCGGCGCTGCCGGTGCCGTTTTTCGGGATCAGGATGTCCTGCCCGTAGCGCTTGTCCTCGGGTGCGACGACCCAGGCCCCGCCCTCGTGAAGAAGGCGACCGATGAGCGGCGATTTGCGACGCTCGACGATGTCGAGCACCCGCCCCTCGGGCCGCCCCTTGCGGTCGTAGCGCAGGATGCGCACGCGCACCAGGTCGCCGTGCAGCACCGCGCGCATTTCCTGCGGTGCCAAGTAGATCGATGGCTCGCCGTCGTCGCGCACGACGAACCCGTGGCCGTCGCGGTGGCCCTCGATGCGGCCCTGGGTTTCGCTCAGCAGAGCGGGCGTGGATGCCGGGAGGTCCGGCGCTGAAGTCTTGATATTTTTGATAGTAAAATCCGAGGTTCCTGAAAGCCCAGGTGGCGGAATTGGTAGACGCACTAGTTTCAGGTACTAGCGGGTAACTCCGTGGGGGTTCGAGTCCCTTCCTGGGCACCAGTTCAATAGAAGGCCGGCACGCGAGTGTCGGCCTTTTTCGTTGGAGACCGCAGCCTAGACGACAAACTTCTTCGCCAGCGCGTCGGGCCGCAGGTTGTCGTACTCCTCGAACGGCTGGTGGATCCAGGGGCTCGAGGGCAACGACTCGACAAAGTAGTCGGGCGTGTACTTCGACTCGCCCTTGACCCAGATCACCGCCGAGCGCAGTTCGCTGATGGAGGGCATGCCGCGCAGTCGGTCGACCACCGCCCGCAACG
>DASQFA010000116.1:0-8898 GCA_035633375.1 Rubrivivax sp. | reverse complement strand
GCGCTGGTGGCCCAGCGTTACCGACGTCGACGGGCGCAGCCTGCCGCAGGACTTCGACGCGCGCGACCTGCAGGGCCTGGTGCTGCGCCGCTTCGCGCAGCTGGATCAGGCCATCGCGGCCCGGCAATGGTTCGACCCCTGGGTGTTCGAGATGGACGCGCAGACTTCGCCGTCCCAGACGGTGTTGCCATGGGTTGCCGGGTTCGCCGCCGCGATGGAGCGCTTCCCGGGCCTGATGCGGATCGACGATGCACGGCTGATGGAGCCCCTGGCGCTGCTTTATCTGCATTTCGACCCGGACGATCTTGAAGATGCGCAGGCGTTGCAGGATTTGATCGACACGCTGGAGCCGCCGGCGGACTTGGGCGAAGCCGTACAGGACATCGTGCGCAGCCTGATGCTGATCGCCGATGTCACCCGGCCCGCGGCACCGGTGGCACGGCCCAAGCCGCGGTCGTGTCGACCGCATGCGCGAAAGAGCCGCTGAAGCGTTTTCTTGACGCGCGGGGCGTTGCGCTCAGCGGATTGCAGGGCCCGGCGCGCTGGCAGCCGAACCCGAGTACGGCTTTGCAGAGTGCAAGCCGCCCGGCATTGGGTGGCCTGCCTGCGGTGTATCGGTCAATAAGCCCAGCGAGGCGCCCAGCGGCAACGCTGCAAAGTAGCTTTGCGCCGGGCCTTCGAGTGCGGCCAACATCACTGCGCTGCTGATCGCCGCGGTGATCGTGCCCCAGGTCAAGGCCTGTATGGCGACGTATCGCATGACTATCTTCCCCCCGTGCTTGCCAATGCATGCACCAAGCATCGTAGTCGTCATTTCACCGAGTTGTCATCCGTCGGATGAAGGACATCGCGGTTCGACGTCGTAGGTGGGCTGAACTGTCCTGCCAGGCGCCACCCGTTGGCACGACGGTCGCGCCGTGCCTTCTGCACCCGCAAGCACCAGCCAGTCCGGTCGCTACACATTTGCGTCGCGTTTGCGACTGTACAGTTCACAAAATCGGCGCATCGTATACAATAAGCAATGGCCAGACTTTCATTCCGCGAACAAGTGCTGCGTGTCCGGGAGGATGCGATCGTCAGTTCCGTCAACCGGTTGCTCGCCGAGAAGGGCTTCGACTCGATGACGGTCGACGAGGTGGCTGCCGATGTCGGCATTGCCAAGGCCAGCCTTTACAAACATTTCGCGTCCAAAGAGGCGCTCGCGGCAGCCGCCATGGTGCGCGTCCTGCAGCGTGCATTGCAGACCATCGAGGCGCAGTCCGCCAACCCCCAAGCCAGCGCCTTCGACAGGCTGCGTGCCGTGACGCGTTGGACCCTGCAGGTGCAACTGGCCGGCGAAATGCCCTCCCTTCCGGCGCAGAATTCCACATTGAGGGCGACCTTGGTGGCCGACAAGAACTACATCGATCTGGTCATGCAGGTCAGCGAAGAGCTGGGCCAATGGATCGTGCAGGCGCAAAAAGACGGCAGCCTGACCGCCGCGCTGCCGCCTGAAGTGATTCTGTACACGCTTTTTGCAAGGGCCTGCGACCCGGTTCTCGGCTTCCTCAAGGCCAGTGGCCAGCACAGCGACGAACAGATCATCGACTGGGTGCTGTCGACCTGCCTCGACGGCCTTGCGGCCCGCCGCTGAGCCGGCCTCGCACAGGCGGGTCGTTGCCAACGGTCGCCTCAGGATTGTCGGCTTGCAGTCGCCGCAGCGGGCGTTGTCTGGGCGTCGTCGGCCGCAAAGTCAGACCTCGATCAGCTTGTCGGCGTCGTAGCCTTCCGTCTCGCTTTTCGCGGCCAGTCCACGCGCCTGGCACACCACCCTTGTCGGAGCACCATCGGGTCGGTCCACGAGGTAGTCGTGCCGGCAATGCAGGTGGCCGTGCAGCCACAGGTCGGCGTACCGCAAGAGGTCGTCGTCGTTATTGCAGAAGCTTGCGGTCCCTGGCTGCGAGCCATATCGCTGGTCCGCGCTGCGGATGCTCGGCGCAAAGTGTGTAACCACTACGGTTCTTTCCCATTGGCCCAGCGCGGGTCTGCGCAACTCGGCGGCAAGCCAGGCACGGCAGGCCAGGGATTCCTCGCGCACCGCTGCGGCGTCGAAGGCCACGCCACCGCGCGTGGCCTGCATCAAGCGCATGAAGTAAGCGGCCGCTCTCATCGCCGATTCACGTTTCCTGGCACCGAAGAGATCGAAATCGCTCCAGCGGATGCTGCCCACGAAACGCAGGTGGCGGCCCTCGCGGTCGGTGAGCACGGTGCTTGCGCGCTCCAGCAGCGTCCAGCCCAGCCGATGGGCCGCATCGCGCAATGCCGGCCATGCATGGTTCAGTTCGCGGCCATCGAACTCATGGTTGCCGGCCACGAACAGCACCGGCACCGGCCAGTTCGCAAAGCGCTCGAAACCACCCCAGGTGGCATCGATGTCGCCGGCCAACACCAGCAGTTCAGCGCCGCGCACGGGCTGGGGCTCGAAGTCCTCGGTCTCCAGATGCAGATCGGACAGCAGTTGCAGCTTCAAGACGCCAACCCGCACCTGCGCGCGATTCGTTGCACGCAGCCCGCGGGCGGCGCAATACGCTCAGGCGGCAAGCTTTGCGGCAATGCGTGCCTTGGTCTGGGTCAACTCGGCCGGCAGGTGATAGGCAAGTTGTGCGAACAGCTCGTCGTGCAGCTTCAGCTCTTGCTGCCACGCGGCGTGGTCCATGCCGATCACGGCCGCGTACTGCTCGCGCGAGAAACCCAGGCCTTGCCATTTCAGGTCGTCGTAGCGCGGGCTGACGCCGAAGGCGTTTTCCTGGCCACCGGCCGTGCCCTCCACGCGCCCCAGCATCCACACCAGCACGCGCATGTTCTCGCCATAGCCCGGCCAGACGAACTTGCCGTCGGCGCCCTTGCGGAACCAGTTGACACAGAAGATCTTCGGCAGCGCCGCCGCCACGGGCTGCAGCTTTGCGCCCAGGTCCAGCCAGTGCTGGAAGTAGTCGGCCATGTTGTAGCCCATGAACGGCAGCATGGCGAAGGGGTCGCGGCGCACCACGCCTTGCTGACCCGCCGCCGCGGCAGTCGTCTCGCTGCCCATCGTGGCGGCCATGTAGACGCCTTCGACCCAGTTGCGCGCCTCGGTCACCAGGGGCACGGTGGTCGAGCGCCGGCCGCCGAACATGAACGCGTCGATGGCCACACCCGCCGGGTTGTCCCAGTCGCGATCGAGCGCGGGGTTGTTGGTCGAGGCCACCGTGAAACGCGAGTTCGGGTGCGCCGCCGGGCGCAGCTTGCCGTCACTGCCGCGCGCCGACTCGGGCGTCCAGTCCTTGCCCTGCCAGTCGATCAGATGCGCCGGCAACGTGTCGCTCATGCCTTCCCACCAGACGTCGCCGTCATCGGTCTCGGCCACGTTGGTAAAGATCACGTCGCGCTGCAGTGAATCCATGCAGTTCGGATTGGTCTTGTAGTTGGTGCCCGGCGCCACGCCGAAGTAGCCGGCCTCCGGGTTGATGGCGTAAAGGCGCCCGTCCTTGCCCGGCTTGATCCAGGCGATGTCGTCGCCGATGGTCGTGACTTTCCAGCCGGCGAAACCCTCGGGCGGCACCAGCATCGCGAAGTTGGTCTTGCCACAGGCGCTGGGGAAGGCCGCCGCCACGTGGTACTTGCGCCCCTGCGGCGAGCTCACGCCCAGGATCAGCATGTGCTCGGCCAACCAGCCCTGGTCGCGGCCCATGGTGGAGGCGATGCGCAAGGCGAAGCATTTCTTGCCGAGCAGCGCATTGCCGCCATAGCCGGAGCCATAGCTCCAGATTTCCTGGGTTTCGGGGTAGTGCACGATGTACTTGGTCTTGTTGCATGGCCAGGGCACGTCGGCCTGGCCCGGCAGCAGCGGCGCACCGACGGTGTGCACGCAGGGCACGAAGTGGCCGTCGGTGCCCAGCAGCTCCAGCACCGGGCGGCCCATGCGCGTCATGATGCGCATGTTCACCGCCACATAGGCGCTGTCGGACAGTTCCACGCCGATGTGTGCGATGGGTGAACCCAGCGGGCCCATCGAGAATGGCACCACATACAGCGTGCGCCCGCGCATCGCGCCTCGGAACAAGCCCGGCGTGCCATCGGCCTTGCCGTACTGCAGCAGCGCACGCATGTCTGCGGGCGCCATCCAGTTGTTGGTCGGGCCCGCGTTCTCCTGGCGCTGGCTGCAGATGAAGGTGCGGTCCTCGACGCGCGCGACGTCGCTCGGGTCGCTGCGGGCGAGGTAACTGTTGGGCCGCTTGGTGGCGTTCAGCCGCTTGAAGGTGCCGGCCGTCACCAGTTCGCCGCACAAACGGTCGTATTCCTGCTTCGATCCGTCGCACCAGTACACGTCGGCCGCTTCGGTCAGTGCCGCGACCTCGGCGACCCAGTCCACGAGCCGGGCATGCTTCACATGCGCGGGTACGTTCAGCCGTTGACCTTCCATCGGGTGGTTCATATCAACTCCAATCATCGAGACAGTGTTTCCGCCAGCGCCAGGCGCCCACGGCGCCGAGCTCGAGGGGCCCCGCACGAGCCAATGAACGCCCCGCTAACCATGCTTGCGGATCATCGTCCACAACCCAGCTCTGCGGGTACACCCCCACCCCATTTCGCATGAGGCGTATCGATTGTCATCACAATGAAAACCAAGGGTAAGCACTTAGTCGCAGCGTATGTGTGCTAGATCAAGCACCATGCGAAAAGAGCCTTGCATGAACGTTCCTGCACGAGATTACTGTTCTCGTTGTGCGGCAGCGCAACCCACACCGGCTTTGCGCTTCGTGCCGCCTGACCGGGCCAGAGGCCGCCAATGATCCGAATCAGCAGCGTGAATGTGGCCAGGGCCAGTCTGCGCATGATGGGTGCCGGGCAGGTTCTCACCGCCATCGGCAAGCAGCCGGTCGACGGGCCCGTGGCCGTGCGCGCGCTGGGCCTGGACGGCGACGAACAGGCCGACCTGAGCGTGCACGGTGGGCTCGGCAAGTCGATCTACGCCTACCCGCACGAACACTATGCGTTCTGGCGCGTGGTGCGGGCCCAGGCGCGCGTTGCCGCCTGGGACGCCACGCTGGGCCCAGGCGCGATGGGCGAGAACCTGACGTTGTGCGGATGGCTCGAGGCCGACATGTGGATCGGCGACTACCTGCGCTTGCCGCACTGCACGCTGGCCATCAGCGAGCCGCGCCAACCTTGCTTCAAGTTCGACGACGCGATGGGCTTCAGCCAGGCTTCGAAGCTGATGCATCAGTCGGGTTACTGCGGCGCCTACCTGAGCGTGATCGAGCCCGGCACGGTCGAATCGGGTGAGGTGGCAACCCTGGTGCCAGGGCCGCGCGAGCTGAATCTGCTTGACCTGTTCCGCGCGCGCCGGCCTTCGCGCTGACCGCGCGCCATCGCATCCCGTGCTGCGACGCCGAACCGGCCGGTCGCGGGCCGCGCCTCAAGTCGCGGCCGGTTCCAAGCGGTAGTCCGGGTAGTCGGTGTACCCGGCCGCGCCGCCACCGTACAGCGTCTTCGGGTCGAGCGCGGCCAGCGGCAGGTCGTCGCGCAGGCGCCGCACCAGGTCGGGGTTGCTGATGAAGGGCTTGCCGAAGGCCACCAGATCGGCCGTGCCCGAAGCCAGTGCCTGCAGCGCCATGACGCGCGTATAGCCGTTGTTGACCATCCAGGCGCCGCGAAAGCGTGCCTGCAGCGCGGCATAGTCGAAAGCCGCGATATCGCGTGGCCCGCCGGTCTGGCCTTCGATGACATGCAAGTAGGCCAGGTCCAGCCCAGCCAGTTGCTCGACTGCATGGTTGAACAGCGCCTGCGCGTCGCTGTCCTGCCCGGCATCGTTCACCGGCGTCACAGGCGAAAGGCGCAGTCCGGTGCGCCCGCCACCAATCTCTGCGCAGATGGCCTGCATCACCTCCAGCAGAAAACGCGACCGGTTCTCGATCGATCCGCCATAAACATCGTGCCGGTCGTTGATGGAGTTGCGCAGGAACTGGTCGATCAGATAGCCGTTGGCGCCATGCACCTCGACCCCGTCGAACCCCGCCTGCAGCGCGCGCCCTGCGCCGCTGCGAAAGGACGCGACGATGACCGCAATCGCCTGCAGCGTGAGCACGCGCGGTGGCGAGCAGGGCACGAAACCCTCGGCGGTGAAGGTCTTGGTCTGCGCCGTCCTGGCCGTCGACGACAGCGGCGCCGCGCCGCCGGGCTGCAGCGACACGTGCGAGATGCGGCCCACGTGCCATAACTGCAGCACGATCTTTCCGCCGCGTTCGTGCACCGCATCGGTGATGCGGCGCCAGCCCTGCACTTGCGCGGCATCGTGGATGCCGGGCGTGTCCAGGTAGCCCTGTCCTTGCGGGCTGACCTGCGTCGCCTCGGTGACGATGAGCCCGGCCGTGGCACGTTGCATGTAGTACTCGGCCATGGTTGCGGTCGGCACCTGGCCGGGGCCGGCACGGTTGCGCGTCAACGGCGCCATGACGACGCGGTTGGCCAGGGCGATGTCACCGATGTGGATGGGATCGAAGAGTGAGGGCATGGACAGGTCGAAGGCAGTGGAGGCCGAAGGTTAGCGCAGGCGTCGGCAAGCCGCCGGCAGCGCGCGGGCTGGCTGGCATGGCACAGTGCGCCACCGTTTCCCGCGATGGCCCACGCAACGCATGCTCGCCTACCGTCACGCCTTTCATGCAGGCAACCACGCCGATGTGCTCAAGCACATCGTGCTGCTGCGCCTGATGCGCCACATGAATCTCAAGGACAAGGGCTACCGCATGGTGGACACCCATGCCGGCGCGGGCCTGTATGCGCTGGATTCACCGCAGGCGCAGAAGAAGGGCGAGTACCTGCAGGGCATCGGCCGGCTGTGGTCGCGAGACGACGCACCCGAAGGCGTGCTGGACTACCTGCAATGCGTGCGTCAGCTGAACGGCGGCGGGGCGCTGCAGCAGTACCCGGGCTCGCCGATGCTTGCACGCATGCTGTTGCGGCCGCAGGACCAGTTGCGCCTGTTCGAACTGCACCCAAGCGAGCACCAGGCGTTGCAATCCTCGTTCGGCACGGCCCGGGGCATCGAGATCCGCCAGGCCGACGGCTTCGCCGCGCTGAAGAGCCAGCTGCCGCCACCGACCAGGCGCGCCTTGGTGCTGGTCGATCCCAGCTACGAGGGCCATGGCGACTACCCGCTGGTGCTCGACGCGCTGCGCGACGCGCTGCGACGCTTCGCCGAGGGCGTGTACATGGTCTGGTATCCGCTGGTCAACAAGCCTGGCGCGGCCGCCCTGGTGCAGGGCCTGAAGACGCTGGCGCCAAAGGCCTGGCTGCACGCGCGCCTGTCGGTGCAGCGCACCGATGCCATGGGCTTCGGCCTGGCCGGCAGCGGCATCGTCGTCATCAACCCGCCGCACTCGCTGCACGCACAGCTGCAGGCCCTGCTGCCGTGGCTGAGCCAGGCGTTGGCGCAGCACTCGGGCGCCGGCCACCTGCTCGAACACCAGGCCTGCTGAGCGCCGCACGCGCGCGTCGGCAGCATGGGTCCGAAACCCGGCTCAAGCCACGCCCAGCGAGCGATCGGCCTTGAAGCGCACCGCGAACCGCGCAAAACGGCCTTCGTCCAGCGCCTCGCGCATCTCGCGCATCAGGTTCAGGTAGTAGTGCAGGTTGTGGATGCTGGCCAGCATCGGGCCGAGCATCTCGCCGCAGCGGTCCAGGTGGTGCAGATAGGCGCGCGAGAAGCCGCGGCAGGCGCTGCAACTGCAGGTCTCGTCGATCGGCCGCTCGTCGGCCTTGTGGCGCGCATTGCGGATGCGCAGGTCGCCGAAGCGGGTGAAGAGATGGCCGTTGCGCGCATTGCGCGTGGGCATGACGCAATCGAACATGTCCACGCCCGCCGCCACCCCGGCGACCAGATCCTCGGGCGTGCCCACGCCCATCAGGTAGCGCGGCTTGGCCGCCGGCAGATGCGGCGGCGTGTGCGCCATGATGCGCAGCATCTCTTCCTTGGGCTCGCCGACGCTGACGCCGCCGATGGCATAGCCCGGAAAGTCCATCTGCGCCAGCGCCTGCGCCGACTCGGCACGCAAGTCTTCGAACATGCCGCCCTGCACGATGCCGAACAGCGCGTTCGGGTTGCCCAGGCGCTCGAATTCATCGCGGCTGCGCTGCGCCCAGCGCAAGCTGAGCTGCATCGACGCTCGCGCCTCGTGCTCGCTCGTCAGGCGCCCTTCGGTCTGGTAGGGCGTGCATTCGTCGAGCTGCATCGCGATGTCGCTGTTCAGCGCCTGCTGGATCTGCATGCTCACTTCGGGGCTGAGGAAGAGCTTGTCGCCATTCACCGGCGAGGCGAAGTTCACGCCCTCCTCGCTGATATTGCGCATCGCGCCCAGGCTCCACACCTGGAAACCGCCGCTGTCGGTGAGCAACGGCCTGGCCCAGCCTTCGAAGCGGTGCAGCCCGCCGAACTGGCGCAACACCTCCAGCCCCGGGCGCAGCCACAGATGGAAGGTATTGCCCAGGATGATCGTCGCGCCCATGTCGAGCAGCGATTGCGGCATCACGCCCTTGACCGTGCCATAGGTGCCGACCGGCATGAACACCGGCGTGTCCACCACCCCGTGCGCCAGCCTCAGGTGGCCACGGCGCGCGCGGCCTTCGCTCTTCAGCAACTCGAACTGCAACATGCGCCGAATTGTCGCAGCGCCGTGGCTGCGACTGCGACTGCGAGTTGCGACTGCGGCGCGAACCTGGCGCCGCGTCAGTGCCGATTCAGCGCGCTTCGATTGCCGGCTCAGCGTGACAGCAGCATGGCGTCGCCGTAGCTGAAAAAGCGATAACGCGCCTCGACCGCATGCCGGTACAAGGCGCGCGCATGCGCATGGCCGGCGAAGGCGCTGACCAGCATCAGCAGCG
>DASQFA010000115.1:0-6099 GCA_035633375.1 Rubrivivax sp. | reverse complement strand
GCAGGCGGCATCGCCCTGGAAAAACTGCCGGTCTGTCAGCACGCTCAGGCAAGCCGCACCGTGCCGTGCGTAGGACGCGGCGATCTCGGCCGGCACGAAGTGCTCGCGCAGCACGCCCTTGCTCGGGCTGGCCTTCTTGATTTCGGCGATGACGGCTGCCTGCCCGGCAGCCCTCTTGGCGCGCAGCGCAGCGACGAAGTCGCGCGCCGCCGGTTGCGCCAGGGCCTCGCGGCGCATCGCGGCAGCATCGCGCAGGGCACGCGCAGTGGCCACTTCCTCGTGTTTCACGGCCACGATGCGGCGCAGGATGTCGCTCATCGCGCCACCCCACCGGGCAGACCGTCGTCTTGCGGCAGACACTCGCGCATCATGCCGCAGCCAACTCCTTGGTACGCGTCACGAACTGGTGCATCTTGGCCAGCGCCTTGCCCGAGGCCACCGCATCGCGCGCCAAGGCCACGCCCTCGGCCATCGACGACGCCACGTTGGCGGCATACAGCGCCACACCGGCGTTGAGCAGCACGATGTCGCGCGCGGGACCCGGCTCGTCGTCCAGCACCGATTGCAGCAGCGCCTTCGAGCCTTCGGCCGAATCCACGCGCAACGCGCGGTTGCTGGCCATGGTCAGGCCAAAGTCTTCGGGGTGGATCTCGTACTCGCGAATGCCGCCGTCCTTGTATTCACCCACCATCGTGGCCGCACCCAGCGAGACCTCGTCCATGCCGTCGCGGCCATAGACCACCACGGCATGCTCGGCGCCCAGGCGCTGCAGCGCGCGCACCTGGATGCCCACCAGATCGGGGTGGAACACGCCCATCAGGATGTTCGGCGCATCGGCCGGATTCGTCAGCGGCCCGAGGATGTTGAAGATGGTGCGCACGCCCAACTCCTTGCGCACCGGGCCGACGTTCTTCATCGCCGGATGGTGGTTGGGGGCGAACATGAAGCCGATGCCGGTGTCGGCGATGCAGCGGCTGATGGCCTGCGCTGCAAGGTTCATCGGCACGCCCATCAATTCCAACACGTCGGCGCTGCCCGACTTGCTGCTCACGCCGCGATTGCCGTGCTTGCTGACGCGCGCACCGGCGGCCGCGGCCACGAACATGCTGCAGGTGCTGATGTTGAAGCTGTGCGAGCCGTCACCGCCGGTGCCCACGATGTCCACCAGGTGCGTGCGATCGGCCACCTCCACCTTGGTGGCGAACTCGCGCATCACCTGCGCCGCGGCAGTGATCTCGCCGATGGTCTCCTTCTTCACGCGCAGGCCCATCAGCATGGCCGCCATCATCACCGGCGACAGCTCGCCGCTCATGATGCGGCGCACCAGCGACAGCATCTCGTCGTGGAAGATCTCGCGGTGGTCGATGCAACGCGTCAGCGCCTCGGTGTTGGTGATCGGCATGTCATTGGTCCTTGAAGAAGCCGCGCACGGCGCCAATCGCGCGGTCGATGCCGGCTCGGTCGACGTCCAGGTGCGTGACGAATCGCAGGCCGATCAGCCCGGTGGCCAGCACACCGTGTGACTGCAGGTGCGCCAGCAGCGCCGGCCCGCGCCCGCCGCGGGCGGCGGCGAAGACGATGTTCGTCTGCGGCAGCACCACGTCCAGGCCGTCGATGCCGCGCAGGCCTTCGGCCAGGTGCGCGGCCAGCGCATGATCCTCGGCCAGGCGGTCGATGTGGTGGTCCAGCGCATGCTGTGCCGCCGCGGCCAGCACGCCCGCCTGGCGCATGCCGCCGCCGAGCATCTTGCGCCAGCGGTGCGCACGCGCGATCAATTCCTTCGAGCCCACCAATGCCGAGCCCACCGGTGCGCCCAACCCCTTGCTGAAGCACACCGACACGCTTTCGAAGTGGCCGACGATTGCGGCCACGTGGGCGCGCGCATCGCCGCCGTTTGCAAAGGCCTGGGCCACTGCCGCATTAAAAAGCCGCGCGCCGTCCAGGTGGGTGGCCAGTCCCTGGCGGCGCGCCAGTGCCGTGGCGTCGGCCAGGTAGGGCATCGGCAGCACCTTGCCACCTAGGGTGTTCTCCAGCGCCAGCAGTCGCGTACGCGCGAAATGCTCGTCGTCGGGCTTGATCGCCGCTTCGATGTCGGCCACCGCCAGGCTGCCATCGGGCTGGTTGGGCAGCGGCTGCGGCTGCACGCTGCCCAGCACGGCCGCGCCCCCGGCTTCGTAGCGGTAGCAGTGCGCCCCCTGGCCGACGATGTATTCGTCGCCGCGGCCGCAGTGGCTCATGATGGCCGCCAGGTTGCTCTGCGTGCCGCTGGGCATGAACAGCGCCGCCTGCTTGCCCAGCATCGCGGCAATGCGCTCCTGCAGCGCGTTCACCGTCGGGTCGTCGCCGAAGACGTCGTCGCCCAGTTCGGCGCGGTGCATCGCCGCGCGCATCGCCAATGTCGGCCGCGTCACGGTGTCGCTGCGCAGATCGACGATGGCTGAGGCCGAGCGGGTCATGCGCGCAACTCCAGGAAGTTCTTCAGCAGCGCGTGGCCATGCTCGCTGATGATCGATTCGGGGTGGAACTGCACGCCTTCCAGCGGCGTGCGCGTGGCCGCCAGCTCGCGATGGCGCACACCCATGATCTCACCGTCGTCATCGGCCGTGGCGCTGACCTCCAGCTCGCCCGGCAGGCTGGCGCGCTCGATCACCAGCGAGTGGTAGCGGTTGACCGTGAACTGCTGCGGCAGCCCGGCATAGACGCCGCGACGGTCGGTGCTGATGACGCTGGTCTTGCCGTGCATCTGCACGCCGGCACGCACGATGCGCCCGCCCAACGCGGCACCGATGGCCTGGTGCCCCAGGCACACGCCAAGGATCGGCAGCTTGCCCTGGAAATGGCGGATGGCGTCAATGCAGATGCCGGCCTCGGCGGGCGAGCAGGGCCCGGGTGACAGCACCAGATAGTCGGGCCGCAACTCGTCGATGCCTTCGAGAGTGATCTGGTCGTTGCGGAACACGCGCACGTCCTGCCCCAGTTCGCCGACGTACTGCACCAGGTTGTAGGTGAAGCTGTCGTAGTTGTCGATCATCAGCAGCATGTGCGCTCTAACCCTTTGATTTCACCGGATGTTCCGAGAAGCATCCTGATTCGGACCCCGCTTTGCTACCCGCTTCTTGCGGCGCTGGCGAGGCCGGCGCGACGTGCTGGGTGGGGACTGAGGCGCCCGCGCGGGCGCAATAGGTCGGTCAGGCTGATGGCTTACGCCAACGCCAACCGAAGAGCGCCGCTGAAGACGAGAGCAATCCAACCATGGTCCGCATTATCGTTGCTTTGTATCCGGCTTGGTCGGCTCCGCAGCGATCCGCTCGCACGATCGAGGCGGACGCTTTCGCTGGCTGCCGCTACAGGCCCGATCGTTGCGCTTTCTTGTCCCAACTCTCAAGCACGAACAACGCCGCAGTGTGTGCGGCATGGACCGCAAGACGCGAATGTCTGGGCTCCAAGCGGTAGGACTTCGGTCCAGCACCGTGCGCGCTGCTCGCGTACGTTCGGAATGCGCCGAGTCCCTGCACTACCTGAATAAGGCCCGTAAGGATCGTCCGCAGGTCGTCATCAGCCACTTGTGAGGGGTCGAATCCGAGGTCCTTGCGGACGACGCCCCAAAGGTCGGACAGCGTTTGCTTTGTAGGCATGGCGAGGCCGCGGTCCTCGATGTAGTGTTTGCATAGCGATTCGAGAATGTTCGCCGCCGCCGAAACAGCCTCGCGTGGTTCATACTCCGCCTTGTTTGCAGCACGCTCGAACTCTTCCGAAATGCCGCGCAGGTCACGCTCTCGAATGAAGGTCTCGAGCATGCGCGTTGGCGCTCCCAGCGAAGTCGTGATCACTCCGCCCGCGCGGTACTGCAGGCCCGCATTTGCCAATGCGGCACTCAACTTGACGCGGAACTCCGCTGCAGAGTCTGTGCCCCAGTCGTTGGGGCCAAACTCGCGGTCCATGTAACCCTCGACCACGGTGCCGAGCACCGCAAGCGCATCGATGTCCTCGCGCTTGTTCACGATTCGCAGCCAGGCGAGGGCCTTGGCGAGCTTGCTGCCTTCGGGAGGATCTCCGGGACAACCCGCGTGGATCAACAAGCTGTCGAGGGTCGCGTGCGTCTCCTGCTGCGAAGCGTACTCAGCAACGATGGTCAGTGCGGCTTGGGGTATCACTCGGCGCATTTGCATAGCTTGCCACGGACTGCCAGCAGTCGGCCGGATCGTGCCCCCTTGGAGCTCGCTACGCCCACGCTTCCCCGAGCGCCTTCGCCTGCTGCAACACCAGCTCAACCGCCGCATCCTGCTGATCCGGCGGGTACTTGTACTTGCGCAGGATGCGCTTCACCATCAGCCGCAGCTTGGCCTGCACGCTCTCGCGCGCCGACCAGTCCACGCTCAGGTTCTTGCGCAGGTTCTCGGCCAGCTCGTGCGCGATCTTCTTCAGCGTCTCATCGGTCAGCTCGCGCACGGCCGATTCGTTGTTGGCCAGCGCATCGTAGAAGCGCACCTCGTCTTCGCTCAGGCCGAGCTGCTCGCCGCGCGCCGCGGCCTCGCGGAACTTCTTCGCCATCTGCACCAGCTCTTCCATCACCTGCGAGGCTTCGATGGACCGGTTCTTGTAGCGCTGCACCACGTCGGTCAGCATGTCGGAGAACTTCTTGTTCTGCACCACGTTGCCGGAGAAGCGCGACTTGATCTCGCCTTCGAGCAGCCGCTCCAGCAGCTCCACGGCCAGGTTGCGCTCGGGCAGGTTGCGCACCTCCGCCAGGAACGCATCGTCCAGGATGCCGATGTTCGGCTTGTCCAGGCCCACGGCGTCGAAGATGTCGACCACCTCTTCGGAGACCACCGCCGAGCTGATGATCTGGCGGATGGCCAGCTCGCGCTCCTCGTCGGTCTTCTTCGCTTCACTGATCTCGCGCTTGGTCAAGATCACCTTCACCGCCTGGAAGAAGGCGACTTCTTCGCGCACCGCCTTGGCCTCGTCGAGCGTGCAGCACAGCGTGAACGCCTTGCTCATGGCCAGGCCTAAGTCGGCGAAGCGCTTCTTCCCGTCCTTGATGCCGAGCACGTAGTTGGCGGCGCCGGCCAGCGTCTTGTGGCCACCGGTCAGGAAGCCGCTGTAGTCGAAGCCGCGTCCGTTCGTCCCACTCAGCATGCCGCGCAGCGCATCCAGCTTCTCGGCCAGCACGCTGTACGCCTCGTGGGCATCCACGGTTGGCCGGCCACGGCCCTTGCTGGCGGTGTACTCCTTCAGCGCCGACTTCAGCTCGTTGGCGATGCCGATGTAGTCCACCACCAGGCCACCCTGCTTGTCCCTGAACACGCGGTTCACCCGGGCAATGGCCTGCATCAGGTTGTGGCCCTTCATCGGCTTGTCGATGTACAGGGTGTGCACGCAAGGTGCGTCGAAACCGGTCAGCCACATGTCGCGCACGATCACCAGGCGCAGCGGGTCCGTCGGGTCCTTGAAGCGCTTCTCCAGCCGCTTCTTCACCTGCGCGCTGTAGATGTGCGGCCGCAGCAGCGCCTTGTCGCTGGCCGAGCCGGTCATCACGATCTTGATCGAGCCCCGTTCCGGGTCGGCTTCGTGCCAGTCGGGCCGCAGCTTCACGATCTGGTCGTACAGGTGCACGCAGATGTCACGGCTCATGCCGACCACCATCGCCTTGCCGGTCTGCGCCTTGCTGCGCTCCTCGAAGTGCGCCACCAGGTCGGCGGCCACGCGGGCGATGCGCGGCTCGGCGCCGACCACCTTCTCAAGCGCGGCCCAGCGGCTCTTGAGCTTGGCCTGTTGGCTCTCTTCCTCGTCCTCGGCCAGCTCGTCCACCTCGTCGTCGATGGTGGCCAGCTCGTCGGCCTTCAGCCCCAGCTTGGCCAGCCGGCTCTCGTAGTAGATGGCCACCGTGGCGCCATCTTCCTTGGCCTGCTGCATGTCGTAGACGCTGATGTAGTCGCCGAACACCGCGCGGGTGTCGCGGTCCTCGCCCGACACCGGCGTGCCGGTGAACGCGACGAAGGTGGCGTTGGGCAGCGCGTCGCGCAGGTGCTGGGCATAACCGACCTGGTAGCGGTCGATCGTCGGCCTGGGTTCGGCGGCGCGATGCGGGGCGGGCTC
>DASQFA010000114.1:0-2065 GCA_035633375.1 Rubrivivax sp. | reverse complement strand
TCCACCGTCGTTGCCGTCACGCGTAGTTCGACCTCGGTGCGCACCAGCCGGTGTGGCACGCTGTAGTAGTGGCCGTCGAACTCGACGTGGTAGTCGATGTTGACGCGAACGCGCTTGAAGCGCGCGATTGCCATCCTGGTGCACGGCAGTGGGCGCAGCGCCGGGCGATCCATCGTCACGAATGCCTCGTGCCTGCAACCGGGCAGCTTCTTGAACGGACGCTGGTTCAGATCGGCGAGCAGTTCGGCTATAGCCCTGTTCAGCTCAGCCAAGCTGAAGAACCGCCGGTTGCGCAGGCGTGCAAGGATCCAGCGCTCGACCACGAGCACCCCGACTTCGACCTTGGCCTTCGCGTAAGTCCAGAACTGCCTGTTGTGCAGCGCCTGAAGCGGCCATTGAGGTCGAAGTCACTCACCCGTTCCATCCCTGCAAAGGCCAGCGCTTCGTGCTGGCCACGCGCAAGCAGAACTGGGGCGAGGACCGCGTGATGTTCTTCGACCCACAGGGACGACTGCGCTCGCTGCCTGCCGGGTGGACCGACGTTGACGCGCCGAACGCGCGGACGCAGGCGGCAGCAGGTCGCGCCTACCTGCGAGCCGACGACCTGCTGACCCTCTGTGCTCTGCTCTCCGAAGTCCGGAGTCGGCATAAGAGCCGACCACGGCGTGTCAAGCAAACTACGCCGCATGTGTAAATTGATTTGTGCCGCAATCCGTTTCAGGCAATGCGTTTGATTGCGCTATTTGCAGCAAAAAGATAGGCCGACAATGGAACTGCAGCGGCAAATCGTGCTTGACAGTAAGCGATTTGCGGCGTATTGTCATTTACAGAAAGCACGCACAACAGACCGTGTCCAAGCCCGTCACAAAGATCGAACGTCTGCGCCAAGCCGGCATGCTCAACCCCCAGCCGCAACGGGTACGGGCTGCATGGTTCCAGACCGGTGGGTTCTTCGACGCCAACGACTTGGTGCAGGTGAAGTACGAGATGCTTCGACACGCACAGCAGGACGGCGTCACCAAGGCCGAGGCTGCCAGCCTGTTCGGCCTGTCGCGGCCCACCTTCTACCAGGCCGCGGCCGTGTTCGAGCGCGACGGCGTGGCGGGATTGCTGCCTCACCCGCGGGGCCCCAAGTCGGCCCACAAGCTCACACCCGAGGTGATGAGCGTGATCGAGACGCACCATCGCAGCGCAGGCCCCTTGCAGGCCCGCGAAATGGCCAGGGTCGTGCACAACCAGCTCGGCGTCACAGTGCACCCACGCAGTATCGAGCGGGCAATGGCCCGCAAAAAAAAACGCTGACGCAACCGGCGCCTGCCGCCCGGGCTGTGCAGGGCGAAGCGGCGCTGGCCTACGAGCGCGTGCGCGCCGACGTGCTCGGCGGTCGAGCTCGGCCGGATGCCCTGGGCGCATTCGCCTTCCACGGCATGTGGCACGGCTTGCGGGTGCTGTCGAGCGCCATGGACTCCTCAGCGCACTCACCAATCACGCCGCCGACAACGCCTGCGGCATCCACCGGCACGCTCGATCGCCAGCTCGTGCGTTTGCTGGCCGACATGGTGCTGGCAACCCATTTGGAGGTACACCATGCCCACTGACTCCGCCTTGAAGGTCGGCGCCGACCATCTTCGTCGCGACGCGTTCCTGTACGTGCGCCAGTCGTCGCTGCGTCAGGTGTTCGAGAACACCGAGAGCACCAAGCGCCAATACGCGCTGCGCGAGCGTGCGGTCGCACTGGGCTGGCCCATCGAGCGAGTACACGTCATCGACAGCGACCTGGGCCTGTCCGGCGCCCAGGCGCGTGATCGTGACGGCTTCCAGCATCTGGTCACCGAGGTCGCGCTGGGCCACGCCGGCATCGTGCTGGGGCTGGAGGTCTCACGCCTGGCACGCAACAACGCCGACTGGCACCGGCTGCTCGAGCTGGCGGCGATGTCGCGCACCCTGATCCTCGACGAGGATGGGGTCTACGACCCGGCGAGCTTCAACGACCGGCTGCTGCTGGGTCTGAAGGGCACGATGAGCGAGGCCGAACTGCACATCCTGAAGTCCCGCCTGCAAGGCG
>DASQFA010000113.1:0-14418 GCA_035633375.1 Rubrivivax sp. | reverse complement strand
GCCGTGCCGTCGTACTTCTACGGCTACCTCAGCTCCTACGTCCGCAATGAGCAGGGCGGCAACGAAAAAGCCCGAAGGCTTGTGGCCTTCGGGCTGACGGCTGAAGCGTTTGCTTCAACCCGACGTGAGACGTGTTGCGCTCTTGCTCGCACCCAGACGCTTGTGTTGCGTCGGCGCATTCACCCAGGCCACGTCCGCCTTGCGGCGGCCGAAGCGCCGGCTCAGCCGTGCGCCTTGTCGAAGAACTGCTCGTCTTCGGTCGAACCCTTCAGCGCAGCAGTGGAGGCATCGCGCTCGATGGTCGTGGTCACGGCGTCGAAGTAGCCGGTGCCCACCTCGCGCTGGTGCTTGACTGCGGTGAAGCCTCGCTCGGCGGCGGCGAACTCGGCTTCCTGCAACTCGACGAAGGCGCTCATGTTGCTGCGCGCATAACCGTGGGCCAGGTTGAACATGCTGTAGTTCAGGCTGTGGAAGCCGGCCAGCGTGATGAACTGGAACTTGTAGCCCATCGCGCCCAGCTCGCGCTGGAACTTGGCGATGGTCGCGTCGTCCAGGTTCTTCTTCCAGTTGAAGCTGGGGCTGCAGTTGTAGGCCAGCAGCTTGCCCGGGAACTTCTTGTGGATGGCGTCGGCAAAGGCCTTGGCATAGGGCAGGTCGGGCTTGCCGGTCTCGCACCACACCATGTCGGCCACCGCACTGTAGGCCAGGCCGCGCGAGATGGCCTGCTCCAGGCCAGGCTTGCAGCGGTAGAAGCCCTCGATGGTGCGCTCGCCGGTAAGGAAGGGCTTGTCGATCGGATCCACGTCACTGGTCACCAGGTCGGCCGCTTCGGCGTCGGTGCGCGCAATGACGAGCGTAGGCGTGCCCATGACGTCGGCCGCCAGGCGCGCCGCGTTCAGCTTGGCCACGGCTTCGCGCGTCGGCACCAGCACCTTGCCACCCATGTGGCCGCACTTCTTGACGGAGGCCAGCTGGTCCTCGAAATGCACGCCCGCGGCGCCGGCTTCGATCATCGACTTCATCAACTCGAAGGCGTTGAGCACGCCACCGAAGCCGGCTTCGGCATCGGCCACGATCGGCGCGAAGAAATCGATGTCGTTCTTGCCTTCGGACCACTGGATCTGGTCGGCACGCTGGAAAGTGTTGTTGATGCGCTTGACCACCATCGGCACCGAGTTCACCGGGTACAGCGACTGGTCGGGGTACATCTCGCCGGCGGAATTGGCATCGCCCGCGACCTGCCAGCCCGACAGGTAGATGGCCTTCAGCCCGGCCTTGACCTGCTGCATGGCCTGGTTGCCAGTGAGCGCGCCCAGCGTGTTGACGAAGGGTTCGGTGTTGACCAGGTTCCACAGCTTTTCGGCACCGCGCTTGGCGATGGTGTGTTCGATGGCCAGCGAGCCGCGCAGGCGCACCACGTCGGCGGCGGTATAGCTGCGCTTGATGCCCTTCCAGCGTGGGTTTTGCGCCCAGTCCTTTTCCAGGGCGGCGGCTTGTTGTTCACGGCTCGGGGTGCTCATGGGAACTCCTAGGTTGGGGTGTGAATGAAGGCGAGGGAAAGAAGCCGTATGTTAAACCGGAGTCGCGTCATTGAGAAGACATATGTCTTATATAAGACTATTTATTTGACACTTATAAATCAATGACTTGCATGCAGCCTTCCGCAATACAGAACAAGTTTCGCGCTGGCGAAACACGAATGCTGCACTGCAGCGAGACATTCTTTCGCCATGCAGAATTCGTTGTCGTCTATATGAAAGCGCCTCGAAGAAGGCGCGCGCCGTCGGACAGACACCAGACCGTTTGGCGCCGAGTAGGCAGTGGATCGTCGGCGCGCGTTCAGCCACCAACAACGACCCGCGCCACATAGCCAGGCGAGTTCTGCGGCAAGCCGAAGCAGGCCTGCGCATCCGTCGCCGGCAAAGCGCGTTGGCGCAGCCAACTGGCCAGACTCGCCGCGCCGTCGGTGCCGCGGAGCTGCGGGGTGAGGAGGAGATTCGTCGCCCTTCGGGTTTGGCAGTCATCGTGGCTGCGGATTCGGCGCTCGTATCATCCCGCACCCAAAGATGGAGCGGCGATCGATGACCTCATTTGCCTTCATGTCCGACAACCGATTCCTCAAGGTTCCGCAGGCCGGCGCCGGCCAACCCTATGCGGTAGCCGGCATCGCCTGGGACGGCTCGACCACCAACCGCCCAGGGGCGCGCTTCGGGCCTCGGGCCATCCGCCAAGCCAGCCATATGCTGTGCGACGGTGTGCACCCGCTGTTCGACGTCACTCCCGAAGGCCTGCTGGGCGACGCCGGCGATCTGCCGCTGCCCAACACCAGCCTGGAAGGCATGCGTGCAGCCATGCCGCCACTGGTGGACGCGCTGATCCGCAAGCATCACATGGCCTGGCTGGGAGGCGACCATTCGATCACGCTGCCATTGCTGCGGTGTTACCGGCGCTGGCTGGGGCGGCCGCTGGCGGTGATCCACTTCGACGCGCATTGCGACACCTGGGAGAGCCACTTCGGTGAGCCCAGCGGACACGGCACCTGGGTCTTTGAGGCCATGCAGGAGGGCCTGGTGATCAACCAGTGTTTCATGCAACTGGGCATCCGCTCGGCCGGCTTGCGCGAGGCGCGCGAGCACGTCAAGAACCAAGGGGGAATGATCTTCAGCGCCCGCGAGCTGCGCGGGCTTGAAAGCCCGGATCAGATGGCACCGGTGCTGCAGGCCATGCGCGAACGCCTGGCGCTGCATGGCCATCCGCCTGTTTATCTGAGCCTGGACATCGATGCGCTGGATCCGGCTTTCGCGCCCGGCACTGGCACACCCGAGCCCGGCGGCCTGACGACCAACCAGGTTTTCACCGTGCTCGAAGAACTGGCCGGCCTGCCCTTCGTGGGCATGGATTGTGTCGAAGTGGCTCCGCCCTACGACCATGCCGAACTGAGCAGCTACGCCGCGGCGCGCTTTGTCTGGACCTATCTGTGCGGCTGCATCGCGCGCGGGGCCTACCATCGGCTGTGACACGCCGGATGCGCCATCGCGCCCCAAGCCAAGCGAACGGGCGCCGGGCTCGTTGCGCATGCCCGGGCCGAACAAGCGCCAGCGTGGCGGCGCGGCATCTTCGCGGCGTTCACGCGAGCGCGCTGCGACCGGTTACTTGACCAGCAGAACGCGCATGCCCAGCGTCTTGCCTGCCGGACGATCGAGCACCTGGATGGTGGCCTGACGCGGCCTGAAGGCCTCGGGCAGCGCCAGGCTGCCGCGCAGGATCTGCAGGCCACCCGCGTCAAGCGCAATCGGCGGCAGCGTGACCGTGGTCTCGCCTCCGCGCGCAGCTTGCCCGGCGACGACGAACTGCATCAGGCCGGGTGCCGCACTGCTTGTCGGGCGTTCGCGCGTGAGCACGACGTCATAGGCCAGCATTCCGCCTTTCGCCGCGAATCGCCCCGCTCGCACCTCCACCTCGCCGCCCCTCGGGTCGGCTGGCAGCGAGTCGATCACCAAGGCCAGATCCTCACGCGCCCGCGTAGCGCTCGCCATGGTGGTGGCAAACCTCTCCGCCTGCGCCTTCCTGTCGGCCTGCGCGGTGTCGAGCCGGGCGGTGGTCTCGGCAAGGTCGCGCTGCAGGCGCGCCCTGTCAGCGTCGGCGGTTTCGAATGCCTGGCGCAGTGCCGCCGAGTCAGACGCCGACAGGCGTGGTGCAAGGTAGCGTTCCTGGATCAGGACGACACCGGCGCCACCCAACACGATGCCTGCCAGCAGCAGCAACAGCCAGCGAGGGATGCGCCAGCGCGAGCGCCGCTTTCCATAGCGCTCGAAGACGATGGGATTGGATCGACCGAACATTCGTTATCTTGGCGGCACTTGAGTTGCTGACCCGTAGCGTAGCGCAGCCAGATACACAATTTGAAACACGATGTACTGCCGCGGTGCGGCCCGGCGCGACAGCCAGCGCGGCCATCGTGTCGCCCGGCAAGGGTCGAAAGAGGGGCTGCCGTATCGGGTTAGGACTTCGCAGCGCCTGATTCATCGCCCGTCGGGCCTCGGTCAGCGCAGTGGCCGCAGGTGCCGAAGCCGGCAATCCGTGACTTACTGCTCGTTTCAATAGAGCCAACCTTCCTCCCCGTCGAGGGTCTAGAGTCGAGACGCCTATGCATGCAAGACATGAGTGTCTTCCTGAAAAGGGGCCTTCACCGGTACCCGCCGCCGCGGCTTGTGCCTGGCGTTGCCGGGCTTGTACAGGCGCTGGCCGCGTGTGGCGCCGCTGGCGTGGCTGACACATCACCCGTGGCTGACACATTACATTCACGCGGCAACAGTACGATCGTGGTCGTCGAAGCAGCGCAGTGGAGCACCTGATGTCAAGCGAGTTCGACGATATCCTGGACCCATTGCCCGGCAGCACACGCGACGAACGGCCCGTGATTCGCGCTGCCATGTCGGTCCCCCGCCTGGTGGCCAGGCTCTACACGGGAGCCAGCATTCCACTGCGTGCCAGGCTGATCGTCTGCCTGCTGCGGCCACTCGGTCCACTGGCTCTGTCGGGTGTGGCCGCCGGCGCCTTCGCCGGATTCCTGAATTTTCGCGGCGCGGTCGACTCGAGCACTTCTCTGCAAGCTGCCGCCCGGTTGTCGAGCGTTCAGATCCGCGAACTGGCGGCATTCGTCGAACAGGTGAATCCCGAAACGCTGCAGCGCTTTGCCGATCTGGCGTCGGGCAGTGAGCTCGGGCCCGCCACGTTCAGTGCCTCCACGCTCGTCCTGCTGAATCGTGCGTTGCACGAACCTGCGGGTTCGGCGGCCTCGGCGGCACGTCGGACAGCCCAGTAAGGCGCCTGGCGCGGGTTGCTTGCGCCTACAGCGCCAGCGCTGTCGTTTTTTTCACCGTGCGCAGCACCAGCATCGAATTCGAGCGGGCCACGCCGGGAAGCTGCATCAACACTTCGGTGTGGAAGCGCTCCAGATCTTCGGTGTCGCGGTAGGCAAAACGCAGCAGGTAATCGTTCGATCCGGCCACGTAGAAACAGTCCAGGATCGCCGGCGCGTCCCGTACCGCCTGCTCGAATGCGTCGAGCTGATGCTTGTTCACGCTTTCCAGGTTGATGATCGTGAAGCTGGTGCCGTGGCGGCCCACCGCCCGCGGATTGAGCAGCGCCACGTACTGGGCGATGACGCCCGACGCCTCGAGCTGCTTGACGCGCCGCAGGCAGGCCGATGGCGAAAGATGCACCCTTTGCGCCAGTTCCACGTTCGCCAGCCTGCCGTCGCGCTGCAATTCTCCGAGAATGGCGCGGTCGATCGAATCGAATTGCGCATGGGCATTGGTGTTTCGCATTTTGTTCTGCGCGGAATGAGTTCGGCGGCATGATATTGCAAGGCTTGGGTGCCGTGAATGCCAATGCGCCTGCACATTGCGGGCCACTGTGTTTAGACTGCAGCGTCCCGGGGCTGACGCTACATTGCCCCACCTCGCCCGTGCCATCTCGATAGGAGTCGACCATGAAACCCGATCTCGACGCGTACTGGATGCCCTTCACTGCCAGCCGGCAGTTCAAGAAGTCGCCGCGCATGCTGGTCAAGGCCTCGGGCATGTACTACTGGGACGACCAGGGCCGCCAGATCCTCGACGGCGTGGCGGGCCTATGGTGCGTGAATGCCGGCCACAACCGGCCGAAAGTGGTGCAGGCCATCCAGGCGCAAGCGGCCGAGATGGACTTCGCCCCGCCGTTCCAGATGGCCCACCCGAAAGCCTTCGAACTTGCCGACAAGGTGGCCAAGCTGGCGCCAGCGGGCATGAACAAGGTGTTCTTCACCAACTCGGGCTCCGAGTCGGTGGAAACCGCACTGAAGATGGCCATCGCCTACCACCGTGCCCGCGGCGAAGGCCAGCGCACGCGCCTGATCGGCCGTGAGCGTGGCTATCACGGCGTCAACTTCGGTGGCATCTCGGTCGGCGGCATGTCCGGCAACCGCAAGATGTTCGGCTCCTTGCTGACCGGCGTGGACCACATCCGCCACACCCATGACCTGGCCCGCAATGCCTTCAGCGTGGGCCAGCCCGAGCACGGCGCGGAGCTGGCCAACGACCTGGAAAACGTCATCGCGCTGCACGATGCGTCGAACATCGCCGCGCTCATCGTCGAGCCGATCGCCGGCTCCACCGGCGTGTTGATTCCGCCCAAGGGCTACCTGCAGCGGCTGCGCGAGATCTGCGACAAACACGGCATCCTGCTGATCTTCGATGAGGTCATCACCGGTTTCGGCCGCACCGGCTCGCCCTTCGCCGCCACCACCTTCGGCGTCACGCCGGATCTGATGACGCTGGCCAAGGGCCTGACCAGCGGTGCAGTGCCGATGGGCGCCGTGGTGGCCAGGCAGGCGATCCACGACGTCTTCATGACGGGGCCCGAGCACCTGATCGAGTTTGCCCACGGCTACACCTATTCGGCGCATCCGCTGGCCTGTGCGGCTGCGCTGGGTGCGTTGCAGACCTACGCCGACGAAGGCCTGCTGACGCGTGCCAGCCAGTTGCAGTCGTACTTTGCCGAAGCGCTGCATTCGCTGCGCGGTCTGCCGAACGTCATCGATATCCGCAACTTCGGCCTGGTGGGTGGCGTGGAGCTGTCGCCGATCGCAGGCGAACCCACCAAGCGCGCGTTCAGCGTCTTCCTCGACTGTTATGACAAGGGCTTGATGCTGCGCACCACCGGCGACATCGTCGCCATCTCGCCGCCGCTGATCATCGAGCGCGAGCAGATCGACCGCCTCATCGACACGCTGCGCGGCGCGATCCAGCGCGCGGCCTGAGTGAGTCTCAGTCTCTGAGTCGAAGTACATTCACACTAGGCACGAGGATTTGCCTAGCGCATACCGCCCCATGGACCTGCTGAGCGCCGATCGCGAACTCACCCGCAATTCCTACTACGCCGCCACGGCCGGGCGCTGGCAATGCTTCGCAGCGCTGCAAGGCAGTGCGTCTTGCGACGTGGCGGTGGTAGGTGGCGGGCTGGCCGGGCTTTCGGCAGCTTTGGAGTTGGCTGGGGCCGGCTTCTCGGTGACCTTGCTCGAGGCACGGCAACTCGGCTGGGGTGCCAGCGGGCGCAACGGCGGCCAGGCCATCCACGGGCTGGCCTGCGACCAGTCCACGATCGAAGAACAACTCGGCCTGGACGAGGCCAAGCGCATCTGGGCGATGTCGATCGAGGCCCTGGACCTGCTGCGCCAGCGCATCTCGCGCCACCACATCGATTGCGACTGGCGTGATGGTTACCTGGGCCTGGCGACGAACGCGCGCAAGGGTCGCGAACTGCAGGACTGGGCCGAGCGCATGGACAGCGTCTACGGCTATGCGCAGCAGCACATCCCGCCGGCCGACCTGGCGCGCTGGATCGCCAGCGAGCGCTTTCACAGCGGCGTGTTCGATGCGCGCTCGGGCCATCTGCACCCGTTGAAGTACACCCTGGGCCTGGCCCGCGCGGCCGCCGCTGCCGGCGTGCGCGTGCACGAGGACACGCCAGTCGTCGCGCTGCTGCCGGGCGCCGTGGCCACGCTGCGCACACCCCGGGGTGAGGTGCGTGCGCGCCATGTGCTTCTGGCCGGCAACGTCTATCTGCAAGGCATCGCGCCGCAGCTCGAGTCGCGCATCATGCCGGTGGGCACCTATATCGCCTGCACCGAAACGCTGCCCGACGCGCTGGCCGATGCGCTGATCCCGACGCGCGCCGCGGTGTGCGACACCAATTTCGTGCTCGACTACTTTCGCACCACCAACGACCAGCGCATGCTGTATGGCGGGCGCGTCAGCTACAGCACGGTGACCCCGGCCAACCTGTCCGAGAGCATCCGCCAGCGCATGGTCGGCACCTTCCCGCAGCTTGCCGCGGCCCAGATCGAATTTGCCTGGGGCGGCTTCGTCGATATCTCGATGAACCGCGCGCCGGATTTCGGCCGTCTGCCCGCAGCGGGCGCGTACGCACCGAATGTCTACTACCTGCAGGGCTTTTCGGGCCACGGCCTGGCGCTCACCGGCCTGGCGGGCAAGCTGGTGGCTGAGGCCATCGCCGGCGATGCCAGCCGGCTGGACACCTTCGCGCGCATCAGGCACCGGCCCTTCCCCGGCGGGCGTTTGCTGCGCACCCCGGCGCTGGTGCTGGGCATGGCCTGGTATCGCATGAGGGATCTGGTCGCATGAAGTCCGTTGCCGCCAAGCCCGTGGTCCTGGTGCCAGCGTGCAACCGGCAGCTGGGGCATCACCCCTTCCACATCGCCGGCAAGAAGTACATCGACTTCGTGCGCCTGGCTGGCTGCCTGCCGCTGGTGGTGCCGAATGCCGCCGAGCAGGAGGTCGAATCGCTGCTCGAGCTGGCCGACGGCGTGCTGCTCACGGGCTCACCCTCCAACGTGCACCCGCGTCACTTCGACGAAGGCGTGCACAACCCGGAGCTGCCGCTCGATGTCGAACGTGATCTTTGGACCCTGCCCTTCATCCCCAGGGTGCTGGCGCGCGGCGTGCCGCTGTTCGCCATCTGCCGCGGCACGCAGGAGACGAACGTGGCCTTGGGCGGATCGCTTCACCAGGCGGTGCAAGGCGTGCCCGGCTTCGCCGACCACCGCGCCAACGGCGAGGCCAGCGCCGAGGTGCAGTACGGGCTGGCGCACGAAGTCAAAGTCATGCCCGGCGGCGTGCTGCCGCGCATCCTGGACCGTTCGCGCTTCCAGGTGAACTCGGTGCACGGCCAGGGTGTGAACCGATTGGCCCGGGACTTGCATGTCGAAGCCCTGGCTCCAGACGGCCTCATCGAGGCGTTTTCCTATCCCAAGGCGGCAGGCTTCAATCTGTGCGTGCAATGGCATCCCGAATGGCAGGCCAGCGACAACCCGGTGTCGCTGCAGCTGGCATTGGCCTTCGGCGAGGCCTGCCGGCTTTATCGGCAGAGGCACCGGGAACCCCTGCCTTAGTGGCGGGCGGCATGCACACGAAGGGTTCGTCGGCGGCGCCCCCCAACAGCCGCCGAGCAGGAAAACAGCTTAGGTGACCCATGGTCAAGAGAGAGAACTTCACATTCAGCGAGCTCGAACAGTGGCTCAACACGCACCGCGTGACCGAGATCGAATGCCTCGTGCCCGACCTCACCGGTGTGGCGCGCGGCAAGATCCTGCCGCGCGAGAAATTCACCGAGGACCGCGGCATGCGCCTGCCCGAAGCCGTGGTGGCGATGGGCGTGACCGGCGAGTTCCCCGAAGAAGGGCCTTACTACGACGTCATCAGCCCGACCGACCAGGACATGCACCTGCAGGCCGACCCGACCACGGTGCGCATCGTGCCCTGGGCCACCGACCCCACGGCGCAGGTCATCCACGACTGCTACGACAAGCACGGCAAGCTCGTGCCCTTTGCGCCGCGCTCGGTGCTGCGGCGGGTGTGCGGCCTGTTCGACGCAGAAGGCTGGAAGCCGGTGGTCGCGCCCGAACTCGAGTTTTACCTGGTGGCGCGCAACACCGACCCCGACATGCCGCTGAAACCGCCCATCGGGCGCAGCGGCCGCGCCGAAACCTCGCGCCAGGCTTACTCCATCGACGCGGTGAACGAATTCGATCCGCTCTTCGAGGATGTGTACGACTACTGCGAAAAGATGGAGCTGAACGTCGACACGTTGATCCACGAGGTCGGTGCCGGGCAGATGGAGATCAACTTCTTCCATGCCGATCCGCTGAGCCTGGCGGACGAGACCTTTCTCTTCAAGCGCACCGTGCGCGAGGCGGCCTTGCGCCACGACATGTATGCCACCTTCATGGCCAAGCCGATCGCCGGCGAGCCGGGCAGCGCCATGCATGTGCACCAGAGCCTGGTGAGCAAGGCCACCGGCCTGAACATCTTCAGCAACCCCGACAGTTCGCCGAGCCAGGAGTTCCTGTGGTACATCGGCGGGCTGCAGCGCTACATCCCGGCGGCGATGGTGCTGTTCGCGCCCTATGTCAACAGCTACCGTCGGCTGTCGCGCTTCACCGCCGCGCCGATCAACATCCAGTGGGGCACCGATAACCGCACCGTGGGCATCCGCTCGCCGGTGGCCAATGCGCAGGCGCGGCGCATCGAGAACCGCGTCATCGGTGCCGATGCCAACCCCTACGTGGCGCTTGCCGCCACGCTGGCCTGTGGCTACCTGGGCATCAAGAACCGCATCGCGCCCAGCCCCGAGTGCAAGAGCGATGCCTACCTGGGCTCGCATGCCTTGCCGCGCAGCCTGGGCGAGGCATTGCAGCTGCTGCGTGACGAAAAGGACCTGGCCGAGGTGCTGGGCAGCGCCTTCGTCACCGTCTATACCGAGGTCAAGGAGATCGAATACGCCGAGTTCATGAAGGTCATCTCACCCTGGGAACGCGAACACCTGCTGCTGCATGTGTGACACCCGCCCAGCCCATTCCGGAGACGAAACATGAACGCCCTACTCGACAACCCCTCGCCCAGCGCAAAGCGCAGTACCCAGCAATGGCAGGCCGCCGACACGGCGCATTTCCTGCACCCCTTCACCGACTTCAAGGCCCTGGCGCGCAAGGGTTCGCGCATCATCACGCGCGCCGACAACATCTACCTGTGGGACAGCGACGGCCACAAGTTGCTGGACGCGATGTCCGGCCTGTGGTGCGTGAACGTCGGCTTCGGCCAGCGCGCGCTGATCGATGCGGCCACACGGCAGATGAGCGAGCTGCCGTTCTACAACGCGTTTTTCCAGACCGCTTCGCCGCCGGCCATCGAACTGGCCGAGCTGCTGGCGCAAGTGTCGCCGCCGCAGTTCCAGCATGTGTTCTTCTCCGGCTCGGGCTCCGAAGGCAACGACACCGTGGTGCGCATGGTGCGGCGCTACTGGGACATCCTGGGCCAGCCCGAGCGGCAGGTGATCATCAGCCGCCACAACGCCTACCACGGCTCGACCATGGCCGGCGCCTCGCTCGGCGGCATGGGCGGCATGCATGCGCAAGGCGGGCTGCCGATCCCCGGCATCACGCACATCCAGCAGCCGCACTGGTGGGAACATGGCCGGGAAAACGGCCTCAGCCGCGAGGCCTTCGGACTGGTGGCGGCGCGCTGGCTCGAAGCCAGGATCCTCGAAGTCGGCGCCGACAAGGTGGCTGCCTTCATCGGCGAACCGGTGCAGGGCGCCGGCGGCGTGATCGTGCCGCCGGCCAGCTACTGGCCAGAGATCCAGCGCATCTGCGACAAGTACGGCATCCTGGTGGTCAGCGACGAGGTCATCTGCGGTTTCGGCCGCACCGGGCAATGGTTCGGCTGCGAGACCATGCATTTCAAGCCCGACCTGATGACCTTCGCCAAGGGCGTGACCAGCGGCTATGTGCCGCTGGGCGGGGTAATGGTCGGCGCGCGCATCGCCCGGGTGCTGATCGACCAGGGCGGTGACTTCAATCACGGCTACACCTATTCCGGCCACCCGGTGGCGTGTGCCGTGGCGCTGGCCAATATCCGCCTGATCCAGCAACTGAAGCTGGTGGAGCATGTGCGCAACGATGTCGGCCCCTACCTCGCCGCCCAGTTCGAAGCCCTGGCCGGCCACCCGCTGGTGGGCGAGGTGCAGACCTGCGGGCTGATGGGCGCGCTGCAGTTGGTGAAGGACAAGGCCAGGGGCACGCCCTTCCCCGCCGAACTCGAGCTCGGCATGGTCTGCCGCGGGCACTGCTTCGGCAACGGCCTGATCATGCGTGCCGTGGGCGACCGCATGATCATCGCCCCGCCGCTGGTCATCACGCGCGCACAGATCGACGAAATGATGACCTTGATACGCCGCTGCCTCGACCTGACGCTGGCCGACGCCCAGCGCAATGGCTGGATGCCCCAATGAACTCGACCAAGCGCTTCCCCGGATGGGCAGCGGGGCTTGCTTGAATACACTCACCCTCGATTCTTCTTACCCACCAGGAGCATTCCTCATGCGCTTCTTCTCGTTCCGGCCCCTGGCTGCCTTGGCAGCGGCCGCAGTCGTCATGGCGTCCCCAACAGCCTGGGCGCAGGAGGAGGAAAAGGTCCTCAACATCTACAACTGGTCCGACTACATCTCCGAAGACACGATCAAGAACTTCGAGAAGGAAACCGGCATCAAGGTGCGCTACGACAACTTCGACAACAACGAAATCGTGCACGCCAAGCTGGTGGCCGGCAAGACCGGCTATGACCTCGTCGTGCCGTCGTCCAACTGGGCCAAGCTGCAGATCGACGGGGGCCTGCTGCGCAAGATCGACAAGTCGCAGTTGTCCAACTACAAGAACCTCGACCCGGCGCTGCAGACGCAGCTGGCGCGCCTGGATCCAGGCAACGACTACATGGTCAACTGGTTGTGGGGATTCACCACCGTGGGCATCAACGTCGACAAGGTCAAGGCGGCGCTGGGTGACCTGCCGATGCCGGAGAACGTCTGGGACCTGGTATTCAAGCCCGAGTACGTGAGCAAGCTCAAGAGCTGCGGTGTGTCCTTCCTCGATTCCGCCACCGAGGTGATCCCGGCCGTGCTGCACTACCTGGGCAAACCCCCTTTCAGCAAGAACCCGGCCGACTATGCGGCTGCGGCCAACGTATTGAAGGCGGTGCGCCCCTACATCACCGTGTTCAGCTCCTCGGGCTACATCAACGACTTGGCCAATGGCTCGGTCTGCGTGGCGCTGGGCTGGTCGGGCGACATCAACATCGCGCGCCAGCGCGCCATCGACGGCAAGACCGGCAACAACATCCAGGCACTGATCCCGAAGAACGGCGGGCTGCTGTTCTTCGACGTCATGGTCATCCCGGCCGATGCCGCGCGCCCCGGCAACGCACACAAGTTCATCAACTACATCCTGCGCCCCGAAGTGCATGCCTCGCTGACCAACAAGGTCTTCTACGCCAACCCGAACCTCGAATCCAAGAAGTTCATCAAGCCCGAGGTGGCCAACAACCCGACCGTGTTCCTGTCACCTGCCGACATGAAGAACATGGTCGCCCCGGATGCGTTGAACAACGACCTGCGCCGTCTGATGACGCGAACCTACACCTCGTTCAAGACCGGCATGTAGTCCTGCCTTCGATTCACCGGAGCATATCGATGGCAGTCCAGGCGCAAGACAGCAAGGACGAGACGGCATTCCTGCGCATCGAGAACCTGGTCAAGGATTTCGACGGCTACAAGGCCGTCAACGATGTCACCCTGGACATCGCCCAGGGCGAGATCTTTGCGCTGCTCGGCTCTTCGGGCTGTGGCAAGAGCACCTTGTTGCGCATGCTCGCCGGCTTCGAGACCCCCACCTCCGGGCGCATCGTGCTCGCTGGCCAGGACCTGGCCCGGCTGCCACCCTACCAGCGGCCGATGAACATGATGTTCCAGAGCTACGCGCTGTTCCCGCACCTGAGCGTGTGGGACAACATCGCCTTCGGCCTGCGGCGCGACGGCCTGGCCAAGGACAAGGTGTCCGATCGCGTCGAGGCCATGCTCAAGCTGGTGCAGTTGGGCAAGTTCGCCAAGCGCAAGCCGCACCAGTTGTCGGGCGGGCAGCAGCAGCGCGTGGCGCTGGCGCGCAGCCTGGCCAAGCAGCCGCAGCTGCTGCTGCTGGATGAGCCACTGGGTGCACTGGACAAGAAGCTGCGTGAAGAAACACAGATCGAGCTGGTGAACATCATCGAGCAGGTGGGCGTGACCTGCGTCATGGTCACGCACGACCAGGAAGAAGCCATGACCATGGCCTCGCGCATTGCCATCATGAGCGAAGGCCGGTTCCTGCAGGTGGGGCCGCCGGCCGAGATCTACGAGACACCGGCCACGCGCTTCGTCGCCGATTTCATCGGCAACGTCAACCTGATGGACGGCACGCTTGAGGTGGACCAGCCCGACCACGTGATCATCTCCTGCGCCGACTGCAAGCACTATGTCGGCCACGGCATCACCGGCAACGAGGGCATGCCGGTCAGCGTGGCGCTGCGGCCGGAGAAGATCCACGTGTCGCGCAAGCAGCCCGAGGACGAATACAACACCGCACGCGGCACGATCAAGGAGTTGTCGTACTTCGGCAGCTTCACCGTGTATCACATCGAGCTGGCCAGCGGCGCGCGGCTGAAGGTCAGTCTGACCAACGTGCAACGCCATCGCGACGACGAGTTCACCTGGGGTGACACCGTGTGGGCGCATTGGTCGCGCTCCGCGCATGTGGTGCTGACCTCGTGAGAATCGATCCATGCAGCAGATGACGGCATGGCTCGCTCGCGCCACGCGCTGGCTCAGCGGTCGCGGGGCGGTCATCGGCGTGCCTTACCTGTGGCTGCTGGTGTTCTTCCTGTTCCCCTTCTTCATCGTCTTCAAGATCAGCGTCTCCGAGATGGAGACGGTGCAGTTCAAGGACCTGATCACGCTGAAGGACGGCGTGCTGCAGCTGTCGCTGAAGCTGTC
>DASQFA010000112.1:0-8517 GCA_035633375.1 Rubrivivax sp. | reverse complement strand
CGTGATGCGGAAGCTGCCCACCGGAAACGGGTGCGACATCCAGCCCAGGTCCAGGTGGATGAACATGCCTACGCGCAATTCCTCGACGTCGATCCTGCCCGACATGGCGTGCTTCCTGTGGCTTGCGTGCGCGGTGCGGTGCCCGGCCTGCTGCAGCTCTTTTCGGCAGACGCCGCCAGGGACTTGAACCGGCGCAGCCGGGGCACGCCGCCAACGCAGGCGCGACGCGGCACAGCACAGGTGGCAAGCCTGCGGCCAGGACGGGCTGCGGCGTGCGCTATGTCTCGGTCTGTGGGCACTTGTGCGCGGCCCTCGGCCCGCCACGGCCGTGGGCGCAGCGGCGCACGGCGGCTGCCGACGGCGACGGCCGGCGGGATCAGCCGGCGCGCAACGCCGCCGCCAGCAGCGGCACCAGCGACACCACGTTGCTGGCGTGGGCCACGCTGTCGCTGCTCCAGACATGGCGCACGCCGGCCCGGGCCAGGTGTGCGATGGCGTCGTCGACGAACAGCGCATGCGTCACCGCCACGTCGACGGCGCTGGCGCCGCGCGCGAACAACGCCGCCGCGGTGACCGCCAGGGTGCGTCCGGTGCTGGCCACGTCGTCGATGAGCACCACCTCGCGGCCCTGGAAGGGCATGTCGGGCAGCGCCACGCGCACCTCGCGGTCACCCCGGCGCTGCTTGATGCAGGTGCCATGATCCAGGCGCTGCGCCGTCGCGGCCGCACGCACCCAGGGGGCGGCTTCTTCGTCAGGGCCGAGCAAGATGGGCTGCTGCGCGTGGCGCGCGGCCCAGGCACCGAGCAGCGGCGCCGCCGACAGCGCCAGGCCGCGCCGGCCGGGCACCACCTCGTCCATCGAGGCCACACGGTGCAGGTGCGGATCGACCGTGATGACGGCGTCGAACCAGCTCGCCAGCGCGCGCCCCACATGGCGCTGGCTGACGGCCTCACCCGGCTGGAAGGCCATGTCCTGGCGCATGTAGGCCAGGTACGGACAGACCAGCGTCAAGTGCACCGCACCCAGCTCGCGTGCCGCGGGCGCGACGAGCATCAGCTCGGCCAGCTTTTCGTTCGGCCGGTGCAGGCCGCGCAGCACCGCCACGCGCGCCGGCAGCGCCGCCGGCAGCCGCAGCTTGCTCTCGCCGTCGGGGAACCGGTGGCGCTCGATCCAGTGCAGCGGGCAGCCGAGCGCGGCCGCCAGCGGCGCGGCCAGCGTGGTTTCGTCGTCGAAGGCGAGCAGCAGGTCGATCACGGCATCACTCACGGGTTGACGCTTGCGGTCGTGCCGCCGCGCCCGGCACGCGGCCTGGCGCCACCATGCGCAGGCCGTCTGGCGCGGGCGCCTCGGCGCCGTGCAGGTGCGTGCCGATCTGCTCGCGCAGCAATGCGGCCAGCGCGCGCCGGTCGGCATGGCGCGTGCCGTGGGGCGCCAGCAGATCCACGTTCACGCACAGCCGGTCGGCGCAGACCACCGACCACATGCTCTGCAGCAGCGAGGTATCGCCCAGGTACTGTGCCGCCGGGCTGAAACGATGCCGCGCATCGCTGTAGCGCAGTGCCACCGCCTGCACCGGCGTGGCGGTGGTGATCGCCGCCTGCAGCAGGTTGCCATGGAAGGGCAGCAGCGTGCCGCTGGCGCTGGTGGTGCCTTCGGGAAACACGGCCACGCTCTCGCCTGCCTGCAGCGCCTGGGCCACCTGATGCAGCACGCGCACGGCATCGCGCTTGCGCTCGCGCTCGATGAACAGCGTGCCGGCGCCCTTGATCAGCCAGCCGAGCAGCGGCCAGTCCAGCACATCGGCCTTGGACACAAAACGCGCCTGCGGCGCCATGGCATGGATGGCGGCGATGTCGAGCCAGGAGACATGGTTCGCCACCAGCAACGTGGCACCCGGGCGGGGCGTGCCGCTGCCGTGCAGCTCGAGCCCGAACATGCGCAGCAGCTTGGCCGACCACCACTGGATGCGCGCCTGGCGGCCGGTGGCGTCGAGCCGCGGGAAGCGCAGGCCGATCACCGCCATGCCGTGCAACAGGTGAAGCGACGCGCGAAAGAGGCGCCACACGGCGCGCAGCGTGCGCACAGGGGTCAGCCGGCTTCGTAGGCCACCGTGCCGGCCACCAGCGTGGCACGCACGCGCCCGGGCAGCGCCATGCCGGTGCTGGCGAAGCTGAAGGGCGTGTGCTTGCCCTGGCTCTTCAGCAGCTCGGGCCTCAGGCTCCAGGTGTCGGCCGGGTCGAACAGGCAGACATCGGCCACGCCGCCTTCGACCAGCCGGCCGGCGCTGGAGGCGAGCGAGCCGATGGCGTCGCCGAGCACGCGCACCGGGCCGCTGCTGACACGCGCCAGGGTGTCGCCCAGCGGCACGCCGGCATCGGCGCCCCACTTCAACGCCAGGCTGAGCAGCAGCTCCAGCCCGGTGGCGCCGGGCTCGGCCTCGCCGAAGGGCAGCGTCTTGGCGTCGTCGTCCACCGGGTTGTGGTCGGAGACCAGCGCGTCGAGCGTGCCGTCGGCCAGCGCGGTGCGCAGCGCGGCGCGATCGGCGCCCTGGCGCAGCGGCGGCGTCAGGCGCATGTCGGCGTTGAAGTAGCCGATGTCGACATCGCTGAGGTGCAGCGAATTGATGCTCACGTCGGCCGTCACCGGCAGCCCTTCGGCCTTGGCCGCGCGCAGCAGCGCCACGCCGGCAGCACTGCTCAGCCGGCACAGGTGCACGCGCGCGCCGGTGCCGCGCATCAGCTCGAAAAGGGTGTGCAGCGCGATCACCTCCGCCGCCACCGGCACGCCCGACAGGCCCAGCCTTGTCGCCACCGCGCCGCTGGCGGCCACGCCCTTGCCCAGATACGCGTCCTGCGGGCGCAGCCAGACGCTGTAGCCGAAGGTGGCGGCGTACTGCAGCGCGCGTTGCAGCACCAAGGTATCGGCCAGGGCCACGTCGGCCTGCGAAAAACCTACGCAACCGGCTTCGGTGAGCTCGGCCATCTCGGTCAGCACCTCACCGGCCAGGCCGCGTGTCAGCGCCCCCAACGGGAACAGCCGGCAGCGGCTGAGCTTGCGCGCGCGGAACTTCAGCATCTCCACCAGCCCCGGCTCGTCCAGCGGCGGTTCGGTGTCGGGCGGGCACACCAGGCTGGTGATGCCACCGGCCGCGGCGGCCTGCAGCTCGCTTTCCAGCGTGCCCTGGTGCTCGCGCCCGGGCTCGCGCAGCCGCGCCGCCAGGTCCACCAGACCGGGCGCAACCACCAGGCCGCTGGCGTCGATGAGGCGTTCGGCGTGGAACTCGGCCGAGACGGCGCCGATGGCGACGATGCGCCCCGAGGCGATGGCCAAGTCTGCCACTTCGTCGCGGCCGGAGGCCGGGTCGATGACGCGCCCATTGCGGATGAGGATCTTCATCTCATTGGCTCCATCGCGCTGCGCTCGGGCTGCAAACGATGGAAACTCGTTCGTCGCGGCGGTTGCTTGCTGCTTGTTTTTTGTTCTTTGCCCTCCGCGCCACGGTGCCGCTGCGGCAGGGCGCTGGCGTCGCCTGCGTTCTCCGGCCCACGCTCGCGGGGGATCGCCTCGACGCACCATCGCCAGTGACCTGATCGCCGACCAGGCACCCCCGCGACAAGCGTGCCGCGAATGGGGCCTGCGCCCGCAGGCGCCACCACCCCCCTGCAACCCATGGCGTGGCGCAGGTTGCGAAATTCCTCGGCGGTGAGAGGGCAGGCGATTCGGGCAGGCGGGCGCAGGCGCCACCGCCGCACTGCAACCCCGAGCGTGGCGGTCTCGCGAAATGCCTCGGCGACGGGAGGGCAGGCGGTTCGGGCAGGTGGGCGTAGGCCCCATTCGCGGCACGCTTGCCGCCCCTGTGCCTGACAGGCGTTCATGAGGAAGCGACGACGAACACAAGTCGCCCCCCGCGAGCGTGGGCCGGAGAACGCGTGCCCGGACCGACTGCCACGCTGAAAGCAGCCTTCCCGCAAGCGGCTGCCAACGCAGCGCCGCCGCGAGCCCGCGCCCGGCCGGTGCGCAGCAAGCGAGCGGGCGTCACTTCAGGCTTCATTGCCGGCGATGATGGACATCACGGCCATGCGCACCGCGATGCCGAAGGTGACCTGCGGCAGGATCACGCTGTGCGCGCCGTCGGCCACCGCCGAATCGATCTCGACACCGCGGTTGATGGGGCCAGGGTGCATGACGATGGCATCGGGCTTGGCCAGAGCCAGCTTGTCGGCGGTGAGGCCATAGCTCTTGGCGAACTCGGCGGCGCTGGGCAGCATGGCGCCGCTCATGCGCTCGTTCTGCAGGCGCAGCATGATCACCACGTCGGCACCGCGCATACCCTCGGCCATGTCGTGGCACACGCGCACCCCCATCTGCGCCAGGTCACCGGGCACCAGCGTCTTCGGGCCGACGGCGCGGACCTCGGCCGCGCCCAGCGTGCTGAGTGCATGGATGTCGGATCGCGCCACGCGCGAATGCACGATGTCGCCGACGATGGCCACCACCAGGCCGTGGAAGTCCTTCTTGTAGTGGCGGATGGTGTACATGTCGAGCAGCCCCTGCGTGGGGTGCGCATGGCGCCCGTCACCGGCATTTACCACATGCACGTGCGGTGCGCAATGCTGCGCGATCAGGTAGGGCGCGCCGCTTTCGCTGTGGCGCACGACGAACATGTCGGCATGCATCGCGGAAAGATTCGCGATGGTGTCGAGCAGGCTCTCGCCCTTGGCCGCGCTGCTGCGCGCGATGTCCAGGTTGATGACGTCGGCACTCAGCCGCTTGGCGGCGATCTCAAAGGTGGTGCGGGTGCGCGTGCTGTTCTCGAAGAACAGGTTGAAGACGCTCTTGCCGCGCAGCAGCGGCACCTTCTTCACCTCGCGGTCGTTGACGCTGAGGAAGGTGCCCGCCGTGTCGAGGATCTGCGTCAGCACCGCCTTGGGCAGGCCTTCGATCGACAGCAGATGGATCAGCTCGCCGTGGGCATTGAGCTGCGGGTTGCGGCGCGACAGCATCAGGGCTGCGCCTTCACGCTGAAGACGAAGCGGCCCGACGCGTCGCGCGCCAGCGTCAGCTTGTCCGCGGCCGGCAGCACCACGCGTGCGGCGGCGAAGGCGGGCTGGATCGGCAGCTCGCGCCCGCCGCGATCGACCAGCACCGCCAGGGCGACACTGGCCGGGCGGCCGAAGTCATAGAGCTCGTTGATCACCGCACGGATGGTGCGGCCGGTGTAGAGCACGTCGTCGATCAGCAGGATGTGGCTGCCGTCGATGGCAAAGGGCAGTTTGGTGGCGTCGGTGCCGGCGGCCATGCCGCGCGAGCTGAAGTCGTCGCGGTGCAGCGTGCTGGAAATGACCCCGGCCGCGCCGCTGCGGCCCAGGTCGGATTGCAGCCGGTCGGCCAGCCAGGCGCCGCCCGACCAGATGCCGACCAGCACACCGTCAGCCGGCAGCAGCGTGCGCACGCCGCCCAGCAGCTCGGCGTACAGCGCCTCGGCGTCCAGCTGCAGCATGGCGCTCATGCCAAAGCGCGCAGGTACTGGTCGAGGATCAGCGCCGCCGACGCTGCATCCACATCGGCTGCCCGCTGAGCCAGCGCTTCGGTGGTGGTGTAGCGCTCGTCGACCTCGCTCACCGGCAGGCGGAAGCGACCGTGCAACTGGCGGGCGAAGCGCCGCGCGCGCTGGGTGTTCTCGTGTTCGGCGCCATCGGGGTGGAAGGGCACGCCGACCACCAGCGAGTCGGGCTGCCACTCGTGCACCAGCGCGTCAATCGCGGCCAGACGGGCCTCGCCCTGCGCGGCCACCGTCTTCAGCGGTTGCGCCCGGCGCAGCAGCGAGTTGCCCACGGCCACGCCGACACGGCAGGTGCCGAAGTCGAAGGCGAGAAAGCAACGAACCGAAGCGCCGGCGGGCACGGGCGCCGGCACGGCACTCATGCGTGCCCGGCTTCCTGCGACAGCATGCGCGGGTCGAAGCCCAGCAGCGACAGCGCACGCTCGTAGCGCTGCTCGATGGGCGTGTCGAAGATGATGGCCGGATCGGCGTCCACCGTGAGCCAGCCATTGCGCCCGAGTTCGTCTTCCAGCTGGCCGGCCGACCAGCCGCTGTAGCCCAGGGTGACGAGGATGCGCTTCGGCCCGGCGCCGTTGGCCAGGTCTTCGAGCACGTCCTTGCTGGTGGTCATGTCCAGCCCGCCGGGCACCGACAGCGTGGAGTTGTACTGGCCCGCGTCGGCGCCGCGCTTGTCGTGCAGCACGAAGCCGCGTTCGGTCTGCACCGGGCCGCCGTAATACACCGGCTGCTCGCCCAGCTCTTCACGCTCGAGGGTCAATTCGACCTTGCCGAACAGGCTCTTCAGGTTGATGTCGATCGGCTTGTTGATGACCAGGCCCAGCGCGCCGCGTTCGCTGTGCTCGCACAGGTACACCACCGAGCCGGCAAAGCTGTCGTCCAGCATGCCCGGCATGGCGATTAGGAACTGGTTGCTGAGGTTGAACGCGGCGGTGCCCATGCGGGCATTTTATTCCGGCGGCACACTGCACACCATGGACAAGCCTCTAGCTCGTGCTTTGGTCTGGTTTCGGCGCGATCTTCGCGCTGACGACCACGCGGCGCTGCACCACGCGTTGCGCGCCGCGCACCAGGTGTGGTGCGTGTTCGTTTTCGAGCGCGACATCCTGGATGCGCTGCCGCGCCAGGACCGGCGCGTGGAGTTCATACGCGACAGCCTGGTCGGCCTGGATGCGCAGTTGCGCGCACTGGCCAGCTCACACGGCATCGAAGGTGTCGGGCTGATCGTGCGCCATGGCCACGGCAGCGAAGAGATCGCGGCGCTGGCGACCGAGTTGACGGCCCAGGCGGTTTACGCCAACCACGACGACGACCCGGCGGCGCTGGCGCGCGATGCCCGTGTGCGCGGCCGGCTGGCCGACATCGGCGTGGCCCTGCACACCTCCAAAGACCACGTGGTGTTCGAACGCAGCGAGGTGCTCACCCTCGGCGGCAACCCTTACAGCGTGTTCACACCCTACAAGAACACCTGGCTGAAGAAGGTGAACGAGCATTTTCTACAGCCCTACCCGGTGGCGCACCACGCCGGCGCGCTGGCGCCGCTGCCGCATGGGCTGGCCGCGACCTTGCCCACGCTGGCGCAGATCGGCTTCGAGCCCAGCAACCTGCATGCGCTGAAGCTGCCCAGCGGCAGCGCCGGCGCGATGGAACTGCTCGACGACTTTCTGCCCGAGCGCATCGGCCGCTACCACGAGACGCGCGACTTTCCGGCGGTCAAGGGCCCCAGCTACCTGAGCACGCACCTGCGCTTCGGCACGGTGTCGATCCGCCACCTGGCGCGCGAGGCCTGGCAGCGCACGCAGGCCGGGCGCGGCGCCCAGGTGTGGCTGGCGGAGCTGATCTGGCGCGACTTCTACCACCAGATCCTGCACCACCACCCGCACGTGGTGGGCCATGCCTTCAAGCCCGAGTACGAGCGCATCAAGTGGGAGCACGGCAAGCATGCAGACGAGTTGTTCCTGGCCTGGTGTGAGGGCCGCACCGGCTATCCGCTGGTGGATGCCGCCATGCACCAGATCAACCAGACGGGCTACATGCACAACCGGCTGCGCATGGTGGTGGCGAGCTTCCTGGTGAAGGATCTGGGCATCGACTGGCGCCGCGGCGAAGCCTATTTCGCACTGAAGTTGAACGACTTCGACCTGGCCGCCAACAACGGCGGCTGGCAATGGGCGGCGTCCACCGGTTGCGACGCGCAGCCTTGGTTTCGCATCTTCAACCCGGTCAACCAGAGCGAGAAGTTCGACGCCGGCGGCAGGTTCATCCGCCGCTACCTGCCGCAACTGGCCGCGCTGCCCGACAAGCTGATCCACGCCCCGTGGCTGGCCCGGCCGATCGACCTGGCCGCAGCCAAGGTTGAATTGGGCAAGGACTACCCACAACCGGTGGTGATGCACGACGCGGCGCGCGAACGCACCTTGCAGCGCTATGCGGTGGTCAAGACTCCGCGCGGAAGTTGATTGGGCTGGCTTCAGCCCCCTGATCGTCAATGGCTGCAAGCGGCGCAAAGCGGCCTCTTGTTAAACACCGAATTCATTCACCGCGGAGGAACGGAGGACGCAGAGTTGGCGCAGAGGAAATGCAATGGATTCAAATCGTTTCCTGTATTTCTCTGCGGACCTCTGCGTCCTTCGTTACTCTGCGGTGAAGGCTGCTTGTATTCGGCTGCTTTGCGCCGACCACAGTCCTTCGCGCCGTCCACACTCAATGCGCGGCGGCTTCCTGCACGTAGTGGCCCACCAGCGAGAGCAGCTGCTCTTCGGAATAGGGCTTGCCGAGGTAGTGGTTCACACCGAGCTGGGCCGCGTAGTCGCGGTGCTTCTGCGCGATGCGCGAGGTGATCATGATCACCGGCAGGCCCGCCAGACGCGCATCCGAGCGCATGTTGCGCACCAGATCGAAGCCGTCCATGCGCGGCATCTCGATGTCCGAGAGCACGACGGTCGGCAACTCCTCG
>DASQFA010000111.1:0-4441 GCA_035633375.1 Rubrivivax sp. | reverse complement strand
GTCCTTGATGATGCTGGGCTGGATGCCTTCGGTCGGCTCGTCCAGGATCAGCAGCCGCGGCCCGGCCGCCAGCGCACGTGCGATGGCGAGTTGCTGCTGCTGCCCGCCCGACAGGTCGCCGCCGCGCCGGCTCAGCATCTGTTGGAGTACCGGGAACAGCTCGAACAGCTCGGCCGGGATCCTGGTGCCGCCCGGCTGGCTGGCCAGGCCCATGCGCAGGTTCTCCTCCACCGTCAGGCGGCCGAAGATCTCGCGCCCCTGCGGCACGTAGCCGACGCCCTTGCGCACGCGCTCGTAGGGCGTGTCCTTGTCGAGCGCCGCGCCATCCAGCGCGATGCTGCCGGTGCGGATCGGGATCACGCCCATCAGGCTCTTCAGCAGCGTGGTCTTGCCCACGCCGTTGCGGCCCAGGATCACCGTCACCTCGCCTGCCCTGGCCTCGAAGGAAACGTTGCGCAGGATGTGCGAGCCCCCGTAATACTGATTGACTCCGTCGACGCTGAGCATTTCGTTTCCTCGTGACTCATGCTGGAGCCCCCTCCAGGAGGGGGCTCGGGGGAGCCGTGCGATCCACCGCAGGTGTGCCTCGGGCTACCGCCCGAGGTACACCTCGACCACCTTGTCGTTGGCCTGTACATCCGCCAGCGTGCCTTCGGCGAGTACGCTGCCTTCGTGCAGCACGGTGACCTTCTTGCTGGCCTTGCCCTGCGTCAGCTCGCCGATGAACTTCATGTCGTGTTCCACCACCACCAGCGAGTGGCTGCCCTCGAGCGTGAGGAAGAGCTCGGCCGTGCGTTCGGTCTCCTCGTCGGTCATGCCGGCCACCGGCTCGTCCAGCAGCAGCAGCTTCGGGTCCTGCATCAGCAGCATGCCGATCTCCAGCCACTGCTTCTGGCCGTGCGACAGCAACCCCGCGGTGCGCTGCGCGCTGCCCTTCAGGTGGATCAGCGTCAGAACCTCGCCGATGCGGTCGGCCTGCGCGCCGCTCAGCTTGAACAGCGCCGACGCGCGCACGCTGCGGTCGGCCTTCAGCGCCAGCTCGAGGTTCTCGAACACCGTCAGCTGCTCGAACACGGTGGGCTTCTGGAACTTGCGGCCGATGCCGGCCTGGACGATGTCGTTCTCGCGCAGGCGCAGCAGGTCGATGGTGCTGCCGAAGAAGGCCTTGCCGGCATCGGGCCGCGTCTTGCCGGTGATGACGTCCATCATCGTCGTCTTGCCCGCGCCGTTGGGGCCGATGATGCAGCGCAGTTCGCCCACCAGGATGGTCAGGGTCAGTGCGTTCAGCGCCTTGAAGCCGTCGAAGCTGACGCTGATGTCGTCGAGGTAAAGCGCCACACCCTGGGTGAAATCGGGCTCGCGCAGTTGCAGCAGCCGGGCACGCGCCGCCACCCGGCCGCCGGCCGCCGCCTGCTGCGCCTGGCGTTCGCGCAGGGCCTCGCGCGCACGCGCACCCGCCTCCATCAACTCGGGCGTCATGAGGCCTTGCCCTTGCCGGTGAACTTGCGCACCAGCCCGATGATGCCCTGCGGCAGGAACAACGTCACCGCGATGAACAGCGCACCCAGGAAGTACAGCCAGATTTCAGGGAAGGCCTGCGTGAACCAGCTCTTCGCGCCGTTGACGAAGAACGCGCCGACGATCGGCCCGATGAGCGTGCCGCGCCCGCCCACCGCCGCCCAGATCGCGATCTCGATGCTCGCCGCCGGCGACATCTCGCTCGGGTTGATGATGCCCACCTGCGGCACATACAGCGCCCCGGCAATGCCGCACATCACGGCCGACAGCGTCCAGATGCTCAGCTTGTAGGCCACCGGGTTGTAGCCGGTGAACATGACGCGGCTCTCGGCATCGCGGATGGCCTGCAGCACGCGGCCGTACTTGGTGTTGACCAGCCAGCGCGCAAACACGAACATGCCGATCAGCGTGATGCCGGTGATGACGAAGAGCAGCATGCGCATGCCGGGCGTGGTGATCGGCTGATCGAGGATGCGCTTGAAGTCGGTGAAGCCGTTGTTGCCGCCGAAGCCGGTCTCGTTGCGGAAGAACAGCAGCATCGCCGCATAGGTGAGCGCCTGCGTGATGATCGAAAAGTACACGCCCTTGATGCGCGAGCGGAAGGCGAACCAGCCGAACACGAAGGCCACCAGCCCAGGCACCAGCAACACCAGCAGCATCTGCGCGAGGAAGGAGTCGGACAGCGCCCAGTGCCAGGGAAACTCCTTCCAGTTCAGGAACACCATGAAGTCGGGCATCGGCATGCGGTACTGGCCGTCGCTGCCGATCTGGCGCATCAGGTACATGCCCATCATGTAGCCGCCGAGCGCGAAGAACAGGCCGTGGCCCAGCGAGAGGATGCCGGTGTAGCCCCAGATCAGGTCCATCGCCAACGCGCACATGGCATAGCACATGATCTTGGCGACGAGTTGCACCGCGAAGTCGGACATGTGGAACACGCTGCTGTCCGGCACCAGAAGGTTGAGCGCAGGCACGACCACCGCCACCAACAGCAGCGCGGCGAACACGGCACTCCAGCTGCGGGCGCTGAGGAAGCCGCGCGGCGGCATCGCCACGGCCGCCGGTGCTGACAACACCGCACTCATCGGCAGGCCCGCGTCATGCTTCAGCACTTCGGCCCTTCATCGCGAAGATGCCCTGCGGCCGCTTCTGGATGAAGATGACGATGAACACCAGCACCATGATCTTGGCCAGCACCGCGCCCTGCCAGCCCTCGAGCAGCTTGTTCAGCACGCCCAGGCCGAGCGCGGCATACACGGTGCCCGCGAGCTGCCCCACGCCGCCCAGCACCACCACCATGAATGCATCCACGATGTAGCTCTGCCCCAGGTCGGGGCCCACATTGCCCACCTGCGACAGCGCGCAGCCGGCCAGGCCGGCGATGCCCGAGCCCAGCGCGAAGGCATAGGTGTCGATGCGCGCGGTGTTCACGCCCATGCAGGCCGCCATCTTGCGGTTCTGCGTCACGCCGCGCACGAAAAGGCCCAGGCGCGTGCGCGCGATCAGCAGCGCCACGCCGGCCAGCACCAGGCCAGCGAAGGCGATGATGGCGATGCGGTTGTAGGGCAGCGTCAGGTTGCTCATCAGCGCGAACCCGCCCGACAGCCAGGCCGGGTTCTCGACCGGCACGTTCTGCGCGCCGAAGATGTTGCGCACCGCCTGCATCAGCATCAGGCTGATGCCCCAGGTGGCAAGCAGCGTTTCCAGCGGGCGGCCGTAGAGCCAGCGGATGACGCCGCGCTCGAGCAGTGCGCCCACCGCCGCGGCGGCCAGGAAGGAGATCGGGATGGCCGCCAGGATGTAGGCATCGAAGGCGCCCGGCAGGTGGCTGCGGAACAGGTTCTGCACCACATAGGTGGCATAGGCGCCGATCATCATCAGCTCTCCATGCGCCATGTTGATGACGCCCATCAGCCCGTAGGTGATGGCCAGGCCCAGCGCCACGAGCAGCAGGATCGAGCCCAGGCTGATGCCGGTAAAGACCACGCCCAGGCGCTCGCCCCAGGCCAGGCGGGCATCGATCGCGGCCAGCGCGGCGCCGAGGGCGGCGCTCACCTCGGCATCGGTCTCGACCTTGAGCCGATCGGTGAGCAGCAGCTTGGTGGCCGGCGTGCCGGAGTCGCCCAGCGACACCGCCGCTTGCAGCCGCTTGGCCTTGTCGGCATTGCCCAGCAACAGCGCAAATCGCAGATCGCCCAGCGCTTCCTTGATGGCCGGCACCGACTCGGCCGCATAGGCCTTTTCGATCAGCGGCAGCTTGTCCTCGCTCGGATCGCCAGCCAGGGTCTTGACGGCCGCGAGGCGCAGCTTGTCGTCGGGCGATTGCAGCCCGACCAGGGCCAGCGCGGCACCGAGTTCGGTGCGCATCTGGTTGTTGTTGATGACATCCTCGGCCGACTCCGGCACGGCCACCTCGGCGCCGCTGACCGGGTCGAAACCCTTGCCGTCCTTCATCACGAACAGCGCCGTGTCGGTGAACTTCACGGTATCCTCGGACAACGCTTGGATCAGCGCCACCGTCTTTTCATCGGGCACCGCCACCAGTGCGTTCAGCGCCGCGATGCGCGACGCGGTGTCACCGGTGGACAGTGCACGCGCCTGCGCCAGGGTCAGCGCCTGCGCCGGTGCGGCAAGCACCAGCGCAGTCAGCCACAGGATCAGCCAGCGCATCGCTCCGCTCTCACCCCTGCGTTACTTCTTCACCATCACTTCGGGCTCGTCCTTCTTGCCCTTGTTCTCGGGGATGAACGGGCTCCACGGCTGGGCACGCACCGGGCCGGGCGTCTTCCAGACCACGTTGAACTGGCCGTCGGCACGGATCTCGCCGATGAACACCGACTTCCACAGGTGGTGGTTCTTCTCGTCCATCTTCGAGGTGATGCCGCTGGGCGCCGGGAAGGTCTGGCCGCCCATCGCGGCGATG
>DASQFA010000110.1:0-7228 GCA_035633375.1 Rubrivivax sp. | reverse complement strand
AGACCGATGGCAATTTTGCCGCGTGTGTTCGATGTCGTGGTGGTGGGTGCCGGAATCTCGGGCCTGGTGGCGGCCTATCGGCTGCAGTGCGCAGGCCTGACGGTCCAGGTGGTCGAGGCCGCGGCACGGCCCGGCGGTGTCATCCAAAGCGTGGTGCGTGACGGCTGCCTGTTCGAATGCGGGCCGAACAGCGCACTCGACACGACGCCGCTGATCGGCAGGCTGGTCGAAGCGCTCGGCCTGGGTGCGCAAATGCGCTTTGCGTCGGCGGCGGCAGACAGGCGCTATGTCGTGCGCCAAGGCAAGCCAATGCCCTTGCCTCTGTCGCCCGGGGCTTTCCTGCGGACGCGGTTGTTCTCGCCGTCGGCCAAGCTGGCGCTGCTGCGCGAGATCTTCGTCGCACCTGCGCCGCCGCAGGCCGAGGAGTCGATTGCCGCTTTCGTGCGGCGCCGGCTCGGCCGCGAGTTCCTGGACTACGCGATCGATCCCTTCGTCGCCGGCATCTACGCCGGTGATCCGGAGGAGATCTCGGTGCGCGCCGCGTTCCCGAAGCTGCACGCGCTGGAGCAGCGCTGGGGCAGCCTGATCCGTGGCCAGGTGCTCGGCGCGCGTGAGCGCCGGCAGCTCCAGCAGACAGCCAAGAACACCGCGAAAAGCTTCTCCTTTGCGCTTGGCATGCAACAGCTGAGCGACGCGCTTGCCGCGACGCTGACACAACTCAGCCTGAATACCCGCGCCACGCGCATCGAGCGCGATGCCACGGGCTTGTTCACGCTGCACGCCGAGCAGGCCGGCCGGCCGTGCGATTGGCGCAGCCGAGCGCTGCTGCTGGCCACACCCGCCGGTGCGGCCGCGACATTGCTGCATGAGCACGCAAGCGATGCCAGCGCCGCGCTGCAAACGATCCATTACGCGCCGGTGGCCACCGTGGCCTCGGCCTACGCGGCCGACACCATCGATCACCCGCTCGACGGATTCGGCTGCCTCGTGCCGCGCAAGGAACGGCGCCGCATTCTCGGCGTGCTCTTCTCGAGCCGCATGTTCGATGGCCGCGCCCCCGCGGGCATGGCGCTGCTGACCACTTTCGTCGGCGGCCAGCGAGCCCCGGAACTGCCCGGCCTGCCCGAACCCGAGATTGCCGCGCTGGTGCACGGCGAACATGCGCTGCTGCTGGGCGCGCGCCGACCGCCGATGTTCCAGGCCGTGACACGCTGGCCGCAGGCGATCCCGCAATACACGCTGGGCCATCTCGACCGCGTCGCGCGCGCCACGGCGGCGCAGCGGGTGCTGCCGGGCCTTTTCCTATGCGCCAGCTGGAAGGGCGGCGTGTCGGTCGGAGACTGCATCGCTAACGGCCATCTCGAGGCCGATGCCGTGGCGAGCTGGCTGCAACTGCGCGCATAGGGTCTTTGGCGTAACGCCGTGCAGACACTCGTTGACACGGTGATCAGCTACCGGAAAAGCCCCGCTGCCTGGCCGAACAGCACGCGCGCTTCGGCTTGCCGCCGGTGCGCTGAGCGGGTCATGCGCGTCTGCATTCAACACGGGCTTCTATCGGCGCAAAGCGGCCCTTCGTGGCCGCGCTCATTGCGGACATTCGCTGCAACCCTTTGCGCCCGCTGGCCGCCAGCGGGGTGGCCGACTCCGTTCAGATGAATGCTTATTCACTACGTCGGCCACCCCGCTGCCGGCCGGTTCGTTGACCTTCACCGCCCGTCAAAGGCTTCGCTGCGTGAGTGCAATAGATTTCTGGGTCTGCCGAAGGCCAGCGGCTTTGCCGGCTGCGCGGCGGGGCTCGATGGCCAAGAACACAAAGGCGCGTATCGAGCGCTGCATTTGCGCGGTCTCGAAAGCACTGAGAACCCGGCCGGCATTGGGGTGGCCAACGGAGAGAATAAGCATTCTCTGAACGGAGTTGGCCACCCCAATGCCGGCCAGCGAGCGCCACCGGTTGAAATTCAACAGGTGCAGCAGGCAGATATCTGAGCGGCCGCAATTCGCCGCCAGCTGTCTATGCCATGCACTCGTTTGAACGCAAATGCGTTTCAGGCGCGGCTGCAGCGCTCCACCAGATACAGGATCGACTGGTACGGAAACCCGGACATCTCCGACAGGCCGATCTCGCAGGTGCGGCTGCTGGAGTAGCCGGTGTGGCAACCAGCCGGCAACGCGCCTTTCAGCATGCGCAGTGCATGCTCGTTCAGCTCCGGCCGCGTGAAGCCACGTTCGCCGGCAAAGCCGCAGCACTGCACCGCGTCCACCGACACCACTTCGGCGCTGCAGCGCGCGGCAATCGACAGCAGCTTGTCGGTGCTGCCCATCTTGCGCACGCTGCACACCGGGTGCACTGCGGCGGCCTGCGGCTGCGGCGTGATCTTCAGGCGCGGCAGCAAGGTGTCGTGCACGAACTCGATGCTGTCGAGAATGTCCAGTCGGCCCGCCATGAACTTCTTCATGCGATAGGCACACGGGCTGGTGTCGAAGACGATGGGCCAGCGTCCGCCCTCGCTGGCGTCCTGAAGCGCTGCTTCGAGCTCGGCCGACTTCAGGTCGGCGGCGTCGATCAGGCCCTTGCTTTCGAAGGGCTGTCCGCAGCACTGGCCCGCCAGCGCCGCCGGGTACACCACGTCGAAGCCGGCGCGCTGGAACAGGCGCTCGGCCACGCTGGGCAGCATCTCCACGCCGTCGTGGCCGCGCTGCGGCCCCATGTTGCGTGCGGCGCAGCTGGGGAAATAGACGATGCGCTCGGCGCGCTGCGGCGGCGTCGGCTTCGGCACGAAGTGCACCGGCCGCGCCAGGGCGGGCGACCATTTCGGCAAGCGGCCGCCGCTGGCCTTGCGCAGGCCATCCAGCGTGCCTTTCATGACGCCCGTGCCGACGATGCCGTGCACCAGGTCGGCGGCGCCCAGGCCGAAACGCACGCCGCTGGTCAGCGTGCCGTAGTGCCGGGCGGCAACGTCGGCCAGCTTCTTCGCCGTGGGGCCGGCACGCCGCCCGCGCAGCGCCTTGATCAAGAGGCCGGTCTCGATGCCCACCGGGCAGGCCGTGGCGCACAGGCCGCAGGCGGCGCAGGTCTCGATGCCCTGGTAGTCGTATAGCGTCTTCAGCTCGGCCGAGCGCTGCGGCTCGGTGCCGGCGGTGTCGAGCCGGGCGATCTCGCGCCAGCCGACGATGCGCTGGCGCGGTGACAGCGTCAAGCCGCGCGACGGGCACTTGGGTTCGCAGAAGCCGCATTCGATGCACTTGTCGACCAGCGGGTCGGCGGCGGGCAGCGGCTTCAGGTGCTTCAGGTGCGATTGCGGGTCGGGGTTCAGGATCACGCCCGGGTTGAGCAGCCCCTGCGGGTCGAGCAGGGCCTTGATGCGCTGCATCACCTGGAAGGCCGGCGTGCCCCATTCCATCTCGACATAGGGCGCCATGTTGCGGCCCGTGCCGTGCTCGGCCTTGAGCGAGCCGTCGTACTTCTTCACCACCAGGGTGCAGACCTCGTCCATGAAGCGACGGTAGCGGTCGATCTCGGCGGCGTCGCCGAAGTCCTGGGTGAAGACGAAGTGCAGGTTGCCTTCGAGGGCATGGCCGTAGACGATGGCCTCGGGGTAGCGGTATTCGACAAAAAGGCGCTGCAGGTCCTGCACCGCCTCGGCCAGGCGCTCGACCGGGAAGGCCACGTCCTCGATGATGACGGTGGTGCCGGTGGGGCGCACCGCGCCCACTGCAGGGAAAATGCCCTTGCGCACGTTCCACAGCGCAGCCGATTCGGCGGCATCCGTGGTGAAGCGCAGCGGCGCCGCCAGCGGCATGCCTTGCAGCACCGCCGCGATGGCTTCGATCTTCAGCCCCAGTGCGGCGGCGGTGGCGGCGCGGGTCTCGACCAGCAGCGCCGCGCCATCGTCGGGCAGCTCGCGCAGGCCGACGGGCATGCCGGGTTTGTCCTGCACCGCGCGCAGCGAGGCCCGGTCCAGCAGTTCCACCGCCACCACCGGGCTGGGCTTGAGCCGGCTGACCGCACTGCATGCGGGCTCGAGGTGGTCGAAGAGGATCAGCGCGCTCGCCTTGTGGGCATGCTCTTCCACCGTGAAGTAGGTGATCTCGCTCATGAAGCCGAGCGTGCCTTCGCTGCCGATCATCAGGTGCGCCAGGATGTCGATCGGGTCGGTGTAGTCGATGAGTGCGTTCAGGCCGTAGCCGGTGGTGTTCTTCAGGCGGTACTTGTGGCGGATGTGCTGCGCCAGCGATGCGTCCTCGCGCGTGCTGCGGCCCAGTTCGGCCAGCGCGCTCACGAGCTCCGGCCGCCTGGCCGCGAAGGCACTGCGGCTGGCCGCGTCGCGGGTGTCGAGCAGCGTGCCGTCGGCCAGCACGATGCGCAGTCCGGCCAGTGTCTTGTAGCTGTTCTGTTGCGTGCCGCAGCACATGCCGCTGGCGTTGTTGGCGGCCATGCCGCCGATCATGGCAGCGTCGATGCTGGCCGGGTCGGGGCCGATCTTGCGGCCCAGCGGCGCCAGGCGCCGGTTCGCGGCGGCGCCGATGACGCCGGGTTGCAGCGTGACGGTGCTGGCATCGGGCGCCACCGAGATGCCCTGCCAGCCGTCGCCCAGCAGCACCAGCACCGAGTCGCTCAGCGCCTGTCCCGACAGGCTGGTGCCCGCGGCGCGAAAGGTCACGGGTGTCTTCAGTGCCGCGCAGCACACGAGCACGCGCCGTACCTCGTCCTCGCTTTCCACCACCACCACCAGCTTGGGCACGAGGCGGTAGAAACTTGCATCCGAACCCCAGGCGAGCAGGCGCAGCGGGTCGGTGACCAAGCGCGCCGCGGGTATGAAGGCACCGAGCTGTTGCTGCAGTTCCTCATGCGGCGTGCGGGTCATGGTGTTTGCCCCAAGCATGCGTTGTGGATGCGTCTGCGCTCAGGCGGCCAGTGGCCTCAATGCACCACCATCAGCGTGAACGGCCAGACATAGGCCTGCAGCGTTACCACCAGGCCGACCAGGCAGGCCAGGGCCAGCGAATGCCAGAAGACGAAGCGCAAAATGATGCCTTCCTTGTTGAACCAGCGTGTGGCGGTGCTGGCCACGACGATGCTCTGCGCGTCGATCATCTTGCCCATCACGCCGCCCGAGCTGTTGGCCGCGCCCATCAGATTGGGGCTCAGGCCCAGCTGCTCGGCCGCCACCTTCTGCATGCCGCCGAAGAGCACGTTGCTTGCGGTGTCTGAGCCCGTCATGGCCACGCCGAGCCAGCCCATCAGCGTGCCGAAGAAGGGATAGAGCACGCCCGTATTGGCGAAGGCCAGGCCGAGCGTGGTGTCGGTGCCCGAGAAGCGCGTCAGCGTGCCCAGCGCCAGCATCAGCACGATGGTCAGCAGTGAGTAGCGCACCAGCCACAGCGTGCGCACGAAGGTCTTGGCTATGTCGGCCACCTTGTAGTTCATCACCAGCGCGCCGATGACCGCCGCCAGCAGGATGCCGGTGCCGGTGGCCGAGAGCAGGTTGAAGGTATAGACCGCAGCCTCAGGGTGCGGCGTGGGCACCACCGGCGGCACCTTCTGGATCAGGTTGTGCAGGCCGTCGATGGGGAACTTGGGCGCGTACAGGCCGTTGAGGAACTTCTTCACCGGCGGCAGGCCCCAGATGAAGACGAAGACAGTGAGGATGGCCCACGGCGTCCAGGCGCGCACCAGCTCGGCACGCGAATGCTGCAACACCGGCCGCGGTGGCTTGGCTTCATGCGCACTGACGTCGTTGCCGCGCATCGCCGGCGAGGTCCACACATGCTTGGGCTTCCACACGCGCAGGAAGGCCACAAGGCAGACCATCGAGACGATGGCGGCGATGATGTCCACCAGCTCCGGGCCGATGAAGTTGCTGACCAGGAACTGCATGATGGCGAAGCTCAGGCCGGTGACCAGGATCGCCGGCCAGATGTCCCACATCGCCTTGCGGCCGGCAAAGGCCGCGATCAGCCAGAAGGGCACCAGCAGACTGAAGAAGGGCAGCTGCCGGCCGATCATGGCGCTGACTTCCATCAAGTCGTAGCCGTGCACCTGCGCCAGCGTGATGACCGGCGTGCCCAGAGCGCCGAAGGCCACCGGCGCGGTGTTGGCGATCAGGCTCAGCCCCGAGGCGGCCAGCGGCGAGAAGCCCAGGCCGATGAGGATGCCCGCGGTCACCGCCACCGGCGTGCCGAAGCCCGCGGCACCTTCGAAGAAGGCCCCGAAGCAGAAGGCAATCAGCAGCAGCTGTATGCGCCGGTCGTCGGTGATGCCCGACAGCGAGTCCTGCAGGATCTTGAAAGTGCCGTTCTGTTCGGCCAGCTGCTGCAGGAAGATGATGTTCAGCACGATCCAGCCGATGGGCAACAGGCCCACGAAGCCGCCGTACATCGCCGACAGCCCGGCCATCTGCGCCGGCATGCCGTAGGCAAAGATCGCTACCGCGAACGCGGCGATCAGCCCCAGCCCCGCGGCCAGGTGTGCCTTCATGTGCAGGAAGCCCAGGCAGCCGAGCATCACAACGATGGGGATCGCCGCCAGCGCGGTCGACACGACCATGTTGCCGAAGGGATCGTAAACTTGTTGCCAGGTCATGCTTTTCTCCAGTCGTTGGATCTGTCTTCTGTCTGCAGTGGGGCCAGATGCTGCCTAGGTGGCCAGCAACAGGATGTGCAGCCGGCGCGGGCCGTGCGCGCCGAGCTGGATGGTCTGCTCGATGTCGGCCGTGCGCGAAGGGCCGGAGATGATGTTCAGGGTGCGAGGCATGGGCAGGCCCTTGGCGCGCCACAAGGCCCATGCGTCCTCGAAATGCCGCACCACTTGCGACGCACGCACGATGACGATGTGGTTGTCAGGCACGAAGTTCAGCGTGCTCGGCGTGTCGGGCCCCGACAGCGTGACGATGCCACCGGATTCGGCCACCGCGGCGAAGCAGGGCGTGACGCTGGTCTGGTCCTCGCGCAGCGCGGCGCGGTACTGGACGCCCAGGTCTGCCGGCCACACGATGCCGGCCAGCGCAGGCGACACGCATAGCTGCCGGCCGGCGCCCTGGGCGCGCAGGAAACGATCGACTTCGCCGCCGACCTCGGCGAGCGAGCCGATGCGCACCAGCGTGGCCGATTTCTCCAGCATCTTGGCGACGAAGCGTTCAACGCTGTCGCCTGCGAAGGCCGGGCGCGGCCCGCTGCCTGCAAGCGGCGCGACGTTGCCGCTGACCGGCGCAGTGCGGCCCAGTGACGC
>DASQFA010000109.1:0-5137 GCA_035633375.1 Rubrivivax sp. | reverse complement strand
AGCGCGTCGGGCTCGCCGCTTTGCTGCAGCCGCCACATCTCGGCATAGCGCCCACCGAGTGCAAGCAACTCGGCATGCGCGCCGCGCTCGACCACCCGCCCCTGCTCGAGCACGACGATCTGGTGCGCATCCACCACCGTGCTCAGCCGGTGCGCGATGACCAGCGCGGTCTTGCCCTGCGCGGCGCTGCGCAGTTCGGCCTGGATGGCACGCTCGTTGGCCGAGTCCAGCGCCGACGTGGCCTCGTCGAAGATCAGCACCGGCGGGTTCTTCAGCAGCGTGCGCGCGATGGCCACGCGCTGTTTTTCGCCGCCCGACAGCTTGAGCCCGCGTTCGCCGACGATGGCCTCGTAGCCCTGCGGCGTGGAGACGATGAAGTCGTGGATGTGCGCCGCCCGCGCCGCAGCCTCGACCTCGGCGCGGGTCGCACCCGCGCGGCCATAGGCGATGTTGTATTCGACCGTGTCGTTGAACAGCACCGTGTCCTGCGGCACGATGCCGATGGCCGCGCGCAGGCTGGATTGCGTGACACCTGCCAGGTCCTGGCCGTCGATGGTGATGCGGCCCGAGCTGACATCGTAGAAGCGGTATAGCAGCCGTGCCAGAGTGGATTTGCCGGCGCCCGAGGGGCCGACCACCGCCAGCGTCTTGCCGGCCGGAATCTCGAAGCTCACGTCGTGCAGGATCTGCCGCGCGAGCCTTTGCCCGCCTTCGGCCCGGTCATAGGCGAAGCACACGTTCTCGAAGCGCACCACGCCCTGCGTGACACGCAGGGCCTGCGCACCGGGCCGGTCGTCGACCTCGCGGTGCCGCTCGAGCAGCGCGAACATCTTGTCCAGGTCGGTCAGGTTCTGCTTGATCTCGCGGTACAGCACGCCCAGGAAGTTGAGCGGTATGTACAGCTGGATCATGAAGGCGTTGATCATTACCAGGTCGCCCAGCGTCAGACGGCCGTCGACCACGCCCTGCGTGGCACGCCACAGCATCGCCACCAGCGCGGTGGCGATGATCAGCTGCTGCCCGGTGTTGAGCAGCGACAGCGTGGTCTGGCTCTTCAGCGCGACGCGGCGCAGCCGCTCCAGGCTCTGGTCGTAGCGTTGGGCCTCGAATTCCTCGTTGTTGAAGTACTTGACGGTCTCGTAGTTGAGCAGCGAATCGATGGCGCGCGTGTGCGCCGTGGCGTCGAGCTCGTTCATCTGGCGGCGGAACTTGGTGCGCCATTCGGTGATGCTGACGGTGAAGCCGATGTACACCACCAGCGCCGCCACGGTGATCCAGGCAAACATGGCATCGAACTTCCAGGCCAGCAGCGTCAGCACCATGCCCACCTCGATGATCGTGGGCACGATGCTGTACAGCGAATAGGAGATCAGCGAATGCACGGCGCGCGTGCCGCGCTCGATGTCGCGCGTCATGCCGCCCGTCTGCCGCTCGAGATGGAAGCGCAGGCTCAGCGCGTGCAGATGGCGAAAGACCTGCAGCGAGATGCTGCGCGCCGTGCCTTCGGTGGCCTTGGCGAAAACCAGCTCGCGCAGCTCGATAAACAGCGAGGTCGACAGACGCAACCCCGCATAAGCCAGCAGCAGCCCCACCGGCACCACCACCAGCGCCGCGGCATCGCCAGGCTTGATCGACAGGTCATCGACCAGGTACTTCAGCAGCACCGGCACCGCCACGTTGGCGGCCTTGGCCGCCACCATGAAGGCCAGCGCCGCACCGACGCGCCAGCGGTAGCGCCACAGGTACGGCAGCAGCTTGCGCAGCGTGCCCCAGTCCGAGCGCGGGGCGGCTGCCGCTGCCGCGGTCGTCGGTACGGGCAAGGCAGCTTCGGATCGGCGCATGGGTCGGTGGCAGTGGCGGGCGTGGAAGAATGGGCAGGACCCAGATGGAGAGATGCAGCCGATGAGCACCGCAAGCCAGACCCCGGGCCGCTTCGACAGCCCCGCGAGTTTGCCTGATGGCAGCGCGCTGGCGCTGCGCGTGATGGCGTCGCTCAGCAGGCTTGTCTGGTGGCGATGAGGAAGCTTGCGGCCATGCCACGAGACGCGGATGGGTTGAGCCCCGAAGACGAAGCGAAATCCACCGCGGCACTCACCCGCAGCGGCTGCTGCGGACCCGGCGCCTGTTCGGTGAATCACAAGCGCAACGCGGCCTGTGCCACCACGCTGTGGCGGGATGGCAATGCCCCCGGCACGCCCGACGAGATCGCGCGCCGCCGCTCGCTGGCCAAGTACCGCAAGCGCGCGGCCGGCTACGACCGCAGCTGCGGGCCCACATGGACGATCCGCCAGCGCACGATCGCTGCGCTCGCCCTGCAGCCCGGCCAGCGCGTGCTCGACGTGGCCTGCGGCACCGGCCTGAGCCTGGCCCTGCTGCGCGAGCGGGTGGGCGACGATGGGCAGGTCTGCGGCTTCGACCACAGCGCCGAGATGCTGGCGCAGGCGCGTGAGCGCGTGGCCAAGGCAGGCTGGCGCAACGTGATGCTGTTCGAGACGCCGGCGCAGGCGCTGGCGCTGCCGCAGGCAGTCGACGCGCTGCTGTTCCATTACACCCACGACATCCTGCGCTCGCATGCAGCGCTGGCGGGTGTGCTGGCGTGCGCGCGGCCGGGCGCGCGCATCGCGATCGCCGGCATCAAGTATTTCCCGCGCTGGCTCGCACCGCTGAACGCCTGGGTGTACTGGAAGAACCATGGCTACAACGGTGCACCGGGCGAACTGCGCAGCCCCTGGGACCGCATCGCGCCGCGGCTTGCCGACTGGCGGCTCGAAGCGACGCAATTCGGCATGGGCTACATCGCGTCGGGTCGGCTGCTCACCACGGCCGTGCCGGGGAGCGGGCGATGAGCGTGCAGCCCGACCGCGCTGGCGCCGAGCTGCCGCCGTCCGCCGCGGCGGCCCTGTGGCGCGTGGCGCTGGCGCTGGCGGCGCTGGTCATGCTGAACACGGCGCTCAGCCTGCGCAACTGGTGGCCCACGCCGGCCGTGCTGCCCGATCACCGGCTGGCGCCCGAGTTCGTGGCGCTGTGGGTGCTGCTGCTGGCGCTCGTCGCGTGGCGCGGCATGCTGTCGCCCCGGCTGCTGACCGGCCTGAGTGTCGCCTACCTCGCGCTGTTGCTTGGCCGCTATGCCGACGTCACCGTACCCGCGCTGTTCGGGCGGCCAGTCAACCTGTACTGGGACGGCCAGCAGATCCCGCGCTTCCTGTGGGTGTCGGCACGCGAGTACCCGGGGTGGGTGAGCGCCGGCGCCATCGCCGCGGTGCTTGCGCTGCTGGCAGCGCTGTACATCGTGCTGCGCTGGTCGATGGCTACGGTCGCGCGCGACGCGGCACCCTATGCGCTGCGCGCAAGATGGACGTGGCTGCCGACGCTGCTGGCGGTGGCCGCCGTCGCAGCACACCAGGCGAGTGCGGCGCCCGCGCTGACCTGGCATCTCGTCACCAAGCCTGTGTCGCCGACCTACGCGCGCCAGGCCCTGCTGCTGGGCACGGCCTTCATGCCCGGGCGACTGGCCGCTGCGCTGCCGGTGGCGCCGGCGCTGGACACGGCGATGCTCGTCGCGCCCGATCAGGCGCTCGGCGCGCTTCGCGGGCGCGACTTCACGCTGATCTTCCTCGAGTCCTACGGCGCCATGGCCTTCGACAACCCGCGGGTGGCATCGCAACTGGCGCCGGCGCGCGCGCAACTTGCCGCCGACATCGCAGCTGGCGGCCGCCGGGTCGCGTCGGCGTTCGTGCGCGCGTCGACCTTCGCCGGCGCCTCGGAGCTGTCGCACCTGAGCCTGCTGTCGGGCATCGACCTCAGCGACCCGCTGCGCCATGACCTGCTGCTGACCAGCAACCGGCCGACGCTGACCAGCCTGTTCCGACGTGCCGGCTACCAGAGCGTGGGCCTGTACCCGGCGCTCAGCTGGGACTGGGCCGAGCGCGCCTACTACGGCTTCGACCTGTTCCTCGACGGCCGCGACCTCGACTACCGCGGCCCGCCTCTGGGCTACTGGAAGATTCCGGACCAGTTCAGCCTGGCGCGCTTCGAACAACTGCAGCCGGTCATTCCCGGCACGCCACCGCGCTTCGTGTTCTTCCCGACGATTACCAGCCACCTGCCGTTCGGTCCGGTGCCGCCGTACCAGAGCGACTGGAACCGCCTGCTGACGCCCGACCCGTTCGGCGCGGCCGAATCGAAGCGGCTGCTGGCGGCCTATGTCGACTGGCTCGACATGCTGCCCAACTACGTCGGCATGTTTGACTACACCTACCGCTGGCTGGGCGGCTACCTGCAGCGGCCGGAGCCGCGCGAGTCGGTGATGCTGTGGGTCGGCGACCACCAGCCGGCTGCCAGCGTCAGCGGCGAGGGGGCGAGCTGGGAGGTGCCGGTGCACGTGATCACCCGCGACGCCGAGTTGCTGGCGCGGTTCGTCGCCCTGGGCTTTCGCCCGGGCCTGGAGCCGCAGCGACCGGCGCTGGGCGGCATGCACGACCTGACGGGACTGCTGCTCAAGGCCTTCGAGGCGCCGTCGGCACTGCCGGCCCGGCAGGCTGCGCTCGCCTTGACCGAATCGAAGTAGGTTCCGGCGCTCGGCGCAGAGCGGCCGACCCGGCGCTCCAGGGCAGCAAGGGCGCAACGGTGTCCGAGGCTTGCAGGGTCGGGGTGCGTCCCGACTCAGTCGACGAAGAAGTCCGGGATCAGGTCCTTCGTGCCCGGCGTCACACTGTATGGCTCGAGGTCGGTGACGCCGCGTTCGATCAGCAGCGCATCGTCGATGAAGAAGTTGCCCGTGACCTGCGTCGCGTCGCTGGTCAAGATCAGCCAGGCGGCATCGGCCAGGATCTCGGGCGTGCGGCATTTGCCGATGTCCACGCCGGGGATCATCTGCAGCGCGGCGGTGTTGATGGCCGTACGCGGCCACAGACTGTTGACGCCGATGCCGTGGCGGCGGAACTCGCCGGCGTGGCCCAGCGTGCACATGCTCATGCCGTACTTGGCCATGGTGTACGCCACGTGGTTCTTGAACCAGTGCTCGCGCATGCTCAGCGGCGGGCTCATGTTCAGCACATGCGGGTTGCGCCCGGCCTGGGCGCTCTTGATCAGCTCGTCCAGGCAGGCCTGGGTGCAGCAGTAGGTGCCGCGCACGTTG
>DASQFA010000108.1:0-10137 GCA_035633375.1 Rubrivivax sp. | reverse complement strand
GTGGCTGCTGCTGACGCGCACGCGCATCGGCATGGTCATCCAGGCGGCACTGACCCACCCCGAAGCCGTCGAGGCGCTGGGCCATGACGTGCCACGGGTGTTCATGGTCGTGTTCGGCGGCGGCACCGCGCTGGCTGCGGTGGCCGGCGTCATCGGCGGTGCCATGCGTGTCACCGAGCCGTCGATGGCGCTGGCGGTGGGTGCCGTGGTGTTTGCGGTCATCGTCATCGGCGGCATGGGCTCGCTGGCCGGTGCTTTCGTGGCCTCTGTCGGCCTGGGTGTGATCGAAAGTTTTGCGGTCGGCTCGGACCACTCGCTCGCCGACGGCCTGGCACTGCTGGGCATGCGGGTCACGCCCGACACCTTTGCCTTTGACCTGTGGAGCGTGAAGCTCAGCCAGATCGCCGCCATCCTGCCGTACCTGCTGCTGGTGCTGATCCTGATCTTCAGGCCCAAGGGCCTGTTCGGCACGCGCGAGGGTTGATGGCGGCCGCCTCCTTCAACCGCGGCCGCTGGCTCACCTGGGGCGGCTATGCCGCCGTGATGCTGGTGGCGCCGCTGCTGTTTACCAGCAGCCTGTCGCTGACCATGCTGTCGCAGATGGGCATTGCCATCATTTCTTGCCTGGCCTTCAACATGCTGCTCGGCCAGGGCGGCATGCTCAGCTTCGGGCACGCGGTGTACTCGGGCCTGGGCTCCTTTGTGGCCATCCACGCGCTGAACCGCATCACGGCCGGCGGGTGGTCCATGCCGGTCAGCCTGGTGCCGCTGATCGGTGGTCTGGCCGGGATGTTCTTTGCCGTGCTGCTGGGTTATGTCACCACCAAGAAGGCCGGCACGCCCTTTGCCATGATCACCCTGGGCGTGGGTGAACTCGTCGCGGCCATGGCATTAATGTTCCCCGTGTTCTTTGGTGGCGAAGGCGGCATCACCGGCAACCGGGTCGCCGGCCAGCCGTTTTTCGGCATCAGCTTCGGCCCGCAGTCGCAGCTGTACTACCTGATCGCCGTGTATACCTTCGTCTGCACCGCCGCCATGTTTGCCTTCACACGCACGCCGCTCGGGCGCATGCTGAATGCGTCGCGGGACAACCCCGAACGCGTCGAGTTCGTCGGCTACAACACACGCTACGTGCGCTACATCGCCTTCATCGCGTCGGGTTTCTTCATGGGCATTGCCGGCGGGCTGTCGGCGCTGAACTTCGAGATCGTCACCTCCGAAGTGGTGGGTGCGGCGCGCTCCGGCGCCTTCCTGTTGTTCACCTTCCTGGGCGGAGCGGTGTTCTTCTTCGGCCCGATCATTGGCGCCGTGCTGCTGGTGCTGGCGCTGGTGCTCCTGTCCGAGCTGACACAGGCCTGGCTGCTGTATCTGGGCATCGTCTTCACCTTCATGGTGATGTTCGCGCCGGGCGGTATCGCCAGTCTGATCATGATGAACCTGCGCGTGGCGTCGTTCGGCAAGCTGCGCTCGCTGTGGCTGGTCTACGTGGCGCTGTTCGCCTCGGCGTTGCTGGCCCTGGCCGGCGCCAGCGCCATGATCGAGATGGTCTATCACCTGCAACTCAACCAGGTGCAGGGCCCGTCGATGCGCTTTCTGGGGGTCACGCTCAACGCCAAGGGTGTCGGCAGTTGGGCCGCTGCGGCCGCGGTGTTGGCGCTTGGGCTGGTGCTGTTCGAACAAGCGCGACGGCGCTTCGTGCCGCGCTGGGGCCGCATCCAGGAAGAAATCGAAGCCGAGATCAAGCGCCGGGAGCTGGTGGCATGAGCCTGCCCGGCCGCCCGAAAGGCGAATTCACCGCAGTGCACAGCACGGAGGTTGCCTGATGAGCGCGCCGGGCCGCTCGCAAGCGCTAATCCCGCAGCGCGCAGCGCGCAGGGCAGTCCAGTGAGCGACGCAACGCCCTGCGCGATCGAACTGCGCGATGTGCGCAAGAGCTTCGGCCGCACCGAGATCATCCGCGGCGCGAACCTGGCCGTGCAACCCAGCGAGCGCATCGCCGTGATCGGCCCCAATGGCGCAGGCAAGAGCACCCTGTTCAACCTGATGAGTGGGCGCTTCGGCTGTACCAGTGGCGAGATACTGCTGCATGGCAGGCGCATCGACGGCTTGAAGCCCTACGAGATCAACCGCCTGGGTCTGGCCCGCAGTTTCCAGGTCAGCAACCTGTTCACGCGGCTGTCGGTGTTCGAGAACCTGCGCTGCGGCGTGCTGTGGAGCCTGGGCTACAAATATTCGTTCTGGCATTTCCTGGCCGACCTGCGCGACGCCAATGAGCGCGCCGAAGAAGTGCTGGCCATGATCCGGCTGGACAAGCGCCGCGACGTGCTGGCCATGAACCTGACCTACGCCGAACAGCGTGCGCTGGAAGTCGGCATCACCATCGCCGGCGGCGCCAAGGTGATCCTGCTCGACGAGCCCACCGCTGGCATGAGCCACAGCGAAACCGGCAACTTCATCAACCTGATCCGCGAGGTCACCGTGGGCAAGACCTTGCTCACCGTGGAGCACGACATGGGTGTGGTGTTCGGGCTGGCCGACAAGATCGCGGTGCTGGTCTATGGCGAGGTGATCGCGTTCGACGAGCCCGAGGCCGTGCGCGCCAATGCGCGCGTGCAGGAGGCCTACCTCGGTTCGATCCATGCCGAAGACGCGCCGGCTGAACAAGCGGGTCGCTGACATGCTCGAGCTCGACAACCTGCACGCGTACTATGGCAAGAGCCACGTGCTGCATGGCGTGCACTTCGAAGTCAAGCCCGGCGAGATCGTCGCGCTGCTGGGGCGCAACGGCTCGGGCCGCTCGACCACGGTCAAGGCCATCATGGGCCTCGTCGAGGGCACCGGATCGGTCCGATGGAACGGCCAGCAAATGCTGGGCAAGAAGACCTTCGAGATTGCCCAGGCCGGCATCGGCTACGTGCCCGAGAACCGCGACATCTTTCCCACGCTCACGGTGCACCAGAACCTGTTGCTGGGCTGCAAGGGCCCGGCGCCGAAGGGCCGCTGGAGTTTCGACGACATGTACAGCCTGTTCCCGCGGCTCAAGGAACGCCAGCACAACGAAGCCGGCGTGCTGTCGGGCGGTGAGCAGCAGATGCTGACGCTGTGCCGCACGTTGATGGGCGATCCCGAACTGGTGATGATCGACGAGCCCACCGAAGGCCTGGCGCCGAAGATCGTCGAGCTGGTGGCCGACTTCCTGCGCGAACTCAAGCGGCGTGGCCTGGCCGTGCTGCTGGTCGAGCAGAAGTTGACGATCGCGCTGGAGGTGGCCGAGCGCTGCCTGGTGATGGGCCACGGCCAGATCGTCTTCGAAGGCACGCCTGCCGATCTTCGTGCCAATGCCGACATCCGCAAGGAGTGGCTGGAGGTGTAGGCCGGCTCGGGCGCTGCGCGCACTGCCCGGCCCGCCGTGCGACGCCCACCCGCCGCAGGCTGGGGCTGCAGACGCTACACGCCGCTTCGCAGCGCGTCGATCTGCCGGTCCTTGTCGGCCCACTGGCCCTCGACCCAGTCGCCGATGCGCTGGCGATAGGCCTTGTCGGTGACTGGATCGCCGCCCAGCACGTCGGCGGGAATCTCCCGCTGCATCACGCGCACCGTCACCGCGTCGATTTGCCCGCACAGCAGGTGCCAGAAGGTGGGCGTGCCATGTGGATAGACGATGGTCACGTCGAGCAGCGCCTCGAACTGCTCCCCCATCGCCGCCAGCGCGATGCCCAGGCCGCCGATCTTCGGCTTGAGCAGGTGGCGGTAGGGGCTTTGCTGGGCTGCCTGCTTGTCGGGAGTGAAGCGCGTGCCTTCGACGAAGTTGATCACCGTGGTCGGGATGAGCTTGAACTTCTCGCAGGCCTCGCGCGTGGTCTTCAGGTCGTTCTGGCGCGCGCCCGAGCCCTTGCCGCGCTTCATGAACGGAAAGTCCAGCGCCCACCAGGCCAGGCCGATCACCGGCACCCAGATCAGCTCCTGCTTGAGGAAGAATTTCAGGAAAGGGATGTGTCCGTGGAAGATGCGCTGCAGCACCAGGATGTCGACCCAGCTCTGGTGGTTGCTCGACACCAGGTACCAGCCCTTTTCGTGCAAGCCGTCCACGCCCTGCACGTCCCAGGGCCGCGGCGACACCGCGCCGAGCCAGGCGTTGTTGTTGGCCACCCAGCCCGAGGCCAGCGCGTTCATCAGGCGGTCGCAGACACGCCGCACCGCCTTAGCAGGCACGATCAGCTTCAGCAGTGCCGGTGGCACCAGGCACGAGGCCACGATGACGGTGTTCAGAACGAGGATCGTCCCGGTGAGGGCGCCGCGCAACGGGGCGGGCAGGCGTGCGAGCATGAAGACGGACCCGGCGTTTTGGAGGGTGGGCGCGCGCGACATCGAGGCGCCCACGTCGTTTATCAGCACGAAATTGTGGGGCACGCCGTGCAGGCCGCAATGGCTGGCCGCACGCGCCTGCGGCTCCTTTCGTCGCCCCCGGGCAGGTGGGCCGGTTGCAGTGAGCGAGAACGCTGCGCCACCTGCCACCATGACGTCGAAATCCGCGGCTGGGTGCAGGGCATCGGCTGCCGCGGGTCGCGTCCCACCGTCAGGTCATGCACGCCGCGTTGCGCTGGCTCAAGGCTGCCGTCGGCGCCGCAGCTATTCTGGTGCGGAGGCAGCCGTGCCTGGGACAAGGGGGGAACTCGATGAAGAACTGGCTGGTTGTTGCCAACGCCTCGCGGGCGCGTGTGCTCGAAGTAACCGGCGAGTCCGGGGTTTACGTCCACATCGCTGATCTGGTGCACCCGCAAAGCCGGCAGAAGGGCACCGATCTGGCCGATGATCGTCCTGGCCACGTGCCCGGCACGGCAGCCCATGGCACCGGAAGTTCGGCCTTCGATCCACGCACCGCGCCTCGTCTGCGCGAACATGAGCGCTTCGCACACGAGGTGGCGGCCGCGCTCGACGACGGCATCGCCGCCGGGCGCTGCGCCGGGCTGGTGCTGGTGGCCTCCGACCCTTTTCTTGGTCAACTGAAGAAACAACTGTCGCCACGCGCACACAAGGCGATGCTGCACACGGTGTCGGCCGACTACACGGCCTTGAGCGAGACCGAGCTGGCGTCACGCCTCGCTTCACGCCTCCCGCCTGCGTCAGCTTCGCAGTGAATCACCGCGTCTGGCTCGATCTCACGGTGGGGTTCTGGCCATGAACACCTCGACCAAGCTCGCCCTCGGCATGCTTGGTCAGAAACACTTTCCTAGCGCCGCTCCTGGATCTCGCGGTCACGCGCGCCGCGCAGGGCCAGCACCAGTTCGCCGAGTTCGCGTGCCAATGCCTCGAGCAGATCTTCCAGCGCCGCCAGCCCGACCACACGCCCGGCTTCGTCCAGCACGATGAGCCGGCGCACGCGCCTGCGGCGCAGTTCGTGCGTCGCGTCGATCAAATTGGCGCTGGCCGACACTGTCACCAGGTCGATCGACATGATGTCGCCGACCGTGAACAGCGAAGGGTCCAAGCCCTCGGCCATGACGGCCAGCACCAGGTCGCGATCGGTCACGATGCCGACCGGCTTGCCACTGTCGGATGCGCTGTCGACCACGACCAGTGATCCGACATGGTGCGTGCGCATCAACTGCGCGGCCTGCATCGCAGTGGTGTCGGGGCTTGCCGTGACGATGATCGGCGTGGCCAGCGAATCGAGCGTTGCGGACATTCCGGTCTGTGCAGGGCACGGCGACATTGCCGGGCTCGATTGAACCTTGCCGGCGCCAGGCTGGCATTGAGCAGGCGCAAGTCGATTCGAACCATGGAAGCCTGGTTCAAGGTGCACCGATGCCGCCGCTCGACCCGGCGCCTTGCGACCTGGGCTGACCGAGCCACGACCCGCCTCGACACCGATCCGCGCATCGTTCCTGGCTTGACGCAAATCAGCAGCTTCGGCAAGCGCCGCCCAGCGGCGCGTGGCCGGTGTCATGATGCCGCTGTCGCCTGGCGACGGCACGCGACACCCGATCCACAGAACCCCCATGGCTGACGCTGCAACCACCGACGCCTCGGTGCAGGCGCCTACCGCCGAGGCGCTGCTTGGCGTGGTCCAAGCGGCACTTCGCGAGTTCAGCGGCGGCGCGCCGGGCGTGCCGTCGGTGATGCTGGAAAGTCGCCTCGAGCGCGATCTCGGCCTCGACAGCCTGGCGCGCATGGAACTTGTGCTGCGCACCGAGCGCGCGTTCGGCGTCGAGTTGCCGCAGGACACGCTGCAGCAAGCGGAGACCGTGGGCGATCTGCTGAAGGCACTGCAGCAGTGCGTGGCGGCTGCGCAGCGGCCGCGCCCTGCGCCGAGCACCGCCCCTCGAACGCTGAACACGGCCGCGCCGCCCGCAGGCAAGCCCGCGGCGGGCCCAGGTGTGGCCGACGCGACCACCTTGCCCGGCGTGCTCGACTGGCATCTGCAGGCCCACCCCGAGCAGACGCAGATCGTGCTCTTGCACGACGACGCCGAGCAAACCTTCAGCTACCGCCAGCTGCACAGCGCGGCAGCGGCCTTTGCGGCAGGCCTGCAGCGCGCCGGTGTCAAGCCGCGCCAATGCGTGGCGATCATGCTGCCCACCTCGGCGGAATACTTCAGCAGCTACCTCGGCATCCTGATGGCGGGGGCGATACCGGTGCCGATCTATCCGCCCGCGCGTGCGTCGCAGCTCGAGGACCATGTGCTGCGCCACGCCGGCATCCTGGACAACGCACAGGCCGTGCTGCTCGTCACCGTAGCCGAGGCGTTGGGGGTGGCGCGCTTGCTTCAGGTGCGCGTGCCCGGCCTGCGCCGGGTGGCGACGGCGCAGCAACTGGCCGCGGCCGGCGGCGAGCCGGCAGCGGTCGCGCTGCGCGGCGACGACATCGCCTTCATCCAGTACACCTCGGGCAGCACCGGCGCCCCCAAGGGGGTTGCGCTGACGCACGACAACCTGCTCGCCAACATCCGCGCCATGGCCCACGCCATCCAGGCCACGCCGCGCGACGTGTTCGTCAGCTGGCTTCCGCTGTACCACGACATGGGGCTGATCGGCGCCTGGCTGGGCAGCCTGTATGTCGGCTTCCCGCTGGTGGTGATGTCGCCGTTGGCCTTCCTGTCGCGGCCGCTGCGCTGGCTTCAGGCCATCGATCGCTACCGCGGCACCCTGTCTGCCGGACCGAACTTTGCCTACGAGCTATGCCTGAAGCGCATCGATGACGCGGCGCTCGCCGAACTCGATCTGAGTTCGTGGCGCCTCGCCTTCAATGGTGCCGAGGCCGTCAGTCCCGACACGGTGCAGCGCTTCGCGCAGCGCTTCGCGTGCTGCGGCCTGCGGCCGCAGGCCATGGCACCGGTCTATGGCCTGGCCGAGGCATCGGTGGGGCTGCTTTTCCCGCCGCTCGGGCGCGTCGCACCCATCGATGCCGTGCAACGAGAGGCCTTCACGCGCGAGCGGCGCGCGCTGCCCGCCGCCGCCGACGACAGCGGTGCGCTGCGCTTTGTCGGCTGTGGCCGGGTGCTTGCCGGCCACGCCATCCGCATCCTCGACGAGGCCGGGCACGAAGTGCCCGAACGCGTCGAAGGCCGGCTCGAGTTCAAGGGTCCGTCGGCCACGCACGGCTACTACCGCAATCCGCTGCAGACGGCCAAGCTCCTTCACGACGGCTGGCTCGACACCGGCGACCGTGCCTATCGCGTCGACGGCGAGGTCTATGTCACCGGCCGTGTGAAGGACATCGTCATCCGTGCGGGCCGCAACCTCTACCCGCAGGAGATCGAAGAGGCCGTCGGTGGGGTGCCGGGCGTTCGCAAGGGCTGCGTGGCCGTCTTCGGCAGCCCCGACCCGAAGCTTGGGACCGAAAGGCTGGTGGTGCTGGCGGAGGTGCGCCCGGGTGCTGCAGACGCGCAGTTGCGCGACGCAGTGTCGCGGGCCGTGCTCGACGCGATCGGCGAGCCGCCGGATGCGGTGGTGTTCGCGCCACCCCACACGGTGCTCAAGACCTCCAGCGGCAAGGTGCGCCGATCGGCATGCCGGATGTTGTTCGAGGCCGGCAGTATCGGCGCGGCACCGCTCACGGCACGCCGGCAAGTGCTGCGACTGGCGCTGGGTGGCTTCGCGCTGAGGGTGCAGCGCGTGGTGGGGCGCCTGGGTGCAGCGCTGTGGTCGCTGTGGGCCTGGCTCCTGCTGGCCCTGCTCGCGCCGCCGACCTGGCTGTGGGTGCGCTTCGCACCTGACCCGGCCGTCGCCTGGCGCCGCGGCCGTGGGGCAGCGCGCCTGCTGCTGCGGCTGGCGGCCGTGCCGCTGGACGTGCGCGGTCTGGAGCATCTGCCCTCGGGCGCCTGCGTGCTCGTCGGCAACCATGCAAGCTACCTCGACAGCGTGATCCTGGTGGCGGCGTTGCCCAGGGCGTTCACCTTTGTCGCCAAGCGCGAATTGAAGGAGCAGGCGGTGCTCGGCCCAGCGCTGCAGCGCCTGGGCGTGGAGTTCGTCGAACGCGTCGATCTGCAAAGGAGCGTGGCCGACGCCGAGCACATGGCCGAAAGCGTGGTGCAGGGCAAGTCGCTGCTCGTGTTTCCCGAAGGTACTTTCGTCGCAAGCCCGGGCCTGCTTCCGTTTCACCTTGGCGCGTTCCTGGCCGCAGCACGCGCCGGCGTGCCCGTGGTGCCGCTGGCGATCCGCGGCGCCCGCGAGATGCTGCCGGCCGATCGCTGGTGGCCGCGACGCGCCAGGCTCGAAGTCGACATCGCCGCGCCGATCATGCCCCGCAGCGACGAAGCCGATGTTTTTGCAGCGGCGGTCAGGCTGCGCGAGGCCGCTCGCCACACGATCGCTGCATCGGTCGAGTAGTGCCGGGCCGCCCGCAAGAACCGACCCGAGCATGGCGCAGCATCGTCGGCGTGCTCGGGCACGGTGGGATTTGCTTGCAGCAGGAGCCTTCGGGCTGCATGCCCAACGGGAGGTGCACTCCGCGAACTCGCGCGGTTGAATCTGCAGTCGAGATGAGCTCGATCAATTCAACCCGCGAACTCGCTGCGCAGACTGGTTCTTGCCACCACCGTGTGTGCGCCGCTGATGTGGTCAGGTAGCCTGGGGTGTTGGCGGCCCGGCGCGGGGTCATGTCGCGCATGCATCTTTAAGGGATATGCCATGAACACCACCCGTCTACCCAGCATGTTTTCCGCTGATCCGTTCGCTTTGGACGACGCTTGGCGCAACTACATGCGCCCGCTGCGCTGGGATCCGGCGCCCGAAACGCCGCAGATCAAGGTCGACGTGACCGAGGCTGACGATGCCTACACCGTCAAGGCCGAGATTCCCGGCGTGCGCAAGGAAGACATCCACGTCGAGATCGACGGTTCGCAGGTCATGATCACCGCCGAGGTTAAGAAAGACACGGAAGCGAAGAAGCACGGCCGCGTGCTGCGCATCGAGCGCAGCTACGGTTTCGCGAGCCGCATGTTCTCGGTCGGTGTCGAGATCGACCGCAGCAAGTCCGTGGCCAAGTATCTGGACGGCGTACTCACGCTGACGCTGCCGAAGAGGGTGGCGACGCGCACCGAAGCGCTCAAAGTCGAGTGAGTCCAGGCTCGATGAGTGCGCAGCCGGGGGCGATGGCGCTGACGGTTTCGGGCGCGCGGCGGCTGGAACCGATCGCGTGCCCGATGCCGCCGCTGAAGCCGGGTGAGTTGAGGTTGCAGGTTCATGCCTGTGGCGTGTGCCGCACCGACTTGCACATCGTCGACGGCGAATTGGCCGCGCCGGCGCTGCCGCGCGTGCCCGGGCACGAGATCGTGGGCACCGTGGTCGAGGTCGGCGCCGGCGCTGATGCAAGCAGCCTGGGCCGCCGTGTCGGCGTGCCGTGGTTGCACAGCACCTGCGGCCATTGTGCGTGGTGCGAGAGCGGGCGCGAGAACCTGTGTCCGGAGGCCCGCTTTACCGGCTGGTCGGTCGATGGCGGCTACGCGCGGTTTGCGATTGCGCCCGCGGATGCGGTGGTCGCGGTCCCGCCGAACTACAGCGACACCGAAGCCGCGCCGCTGCTGTGCGCCGGTTTGATTGGCTATCGCGCGCTGCGCATGCTGCCCGGGGCGCGTTCGATCGGCCTTTACGGCTTTGGCGCTGCGGCGCATCTGGTGGCGCAGGTGGCGCTGGCCGA
>DASQFA010000107.1:0-6731 GCA_035633375.1 Rubrivivax sp. | reverse complement strand
CACCCGCTGTTCCTGCTGTACACCAGCGGCTCCACCGGCAAACCCAAGGGCGTGCAACACAGCACTGGCGGCTACCTGCTGCATGCGGCGCTGACCACCAAGTGGACCTTCGACCTGAAGGACGACGACATCTTCTGGTGCACGGCCGACATCGGCTGGGTCACCGGGCACACCTACATCACCTATGGGCCGCTGGCACTGGGTGGCACCGAACTGGTGTTCGAAGGCGTGCCCACCTATCCGGACGGCGGGCGTTTCTGGAAGAACATCCAGAAGCACAAGGTGAGCGTGTTCTATACCGCGCCCACGGCCATCCGCTCGCTCATCAAGATCGCCGAGGGCAGCGAGGCGGTGCACCCGAAGAATTACGACCTGAGCAGCCTGCGCATCCTGGGCACGGTGGGCGAGCCGATCAACCCGGCCGCATGGGAGTGGTACTACAAGCACATCGGCGGCGGGCGCTGCCCGGTCGTCGACACCTTCTGGCAGACCGAGACCGGTGGCCACATGATCACGCCGCTGCCTGGCGCCACGCCGCTGGTGCCGGGCTCGTGCACGCTACCCTTCCCGGGCATCATGGCCGCGGTGGTGGACGAGACCGGCAAGGAGGTGCCATGGGGGCAGGGCGGCATCCTGGTCGTCAAGCGTCCCTGGCCCAGCATGATCCGCACCATCTGGGGTGACCCGGAGCGTTTCGTGAAGAGCTACTACCCCGAGGATTTCAAGGGCAAGTACTACCTGGCCGGCGACGGCGCGATCCGCGATGCCAAGACCGGCTACTTCACCATCACCGGGCGCATCGACGACGTGCTCAATGTCTCCGGCCACCGCATGGGCACGATGGAAATCGAAAGCGCGCTGGTCAGCTGCACCGACCTGGTGGCCGAAGCTGCCGTGGTGGGCCGCCCGGACGAGACCACCGGCGAGGCGGTGTGCGCCTTCGTCGTGCTCAAGCGTTCGCGGCCGACAGGCGAAGAAGCCAAGAAGATCGCCAACGAACTGCGCAACTGGGTGGCCAAGGAGATCGGCCCGATCGCCAAGCCCAAGGACATCCGTTTCGGCGACAACCTGCCCAAGACGCGCTCGGGCAAGATCATGCGCCGTCTGCTGCGTTCGCTGGCCAAGGGCGAATCCATCACCCAGGACACCAGCACCTTGGAAAATCCTGCCATCCTGGAGCAGTTGGGCCAGGCCTACTGATCCAGGGCGACCGGCCGCAGCCCGGTCGGGCCGCACAGCGGCCTGGCAGGATGGCCTTGGATGACGCGATCCCTGCGATTGGCAGTTTACTTGGTGCCCAGAATCCAAAGCGCCAACTGCCTCGCTTCGGCTGGGCTGACCTTCGGGTTCGCCGGCATCGGCACCGGGCCCCACACGCCGACGCCACCTTTCATGATCTTCTCGGCGATCATGGCCGCGGCAGCGTCCTTCTGGCCGGCGTACTTGACGGCCACGTCCTTGTAGGACGGGCCGACGATCTTGCGGTCTTGCGCGTGGCAAGCCATGCAGGTCTTCTGTTGCGCCAGCTCGGGGCTCGCAAAAGCCGGCGAGCCTGTGCACAAAACTGCCAGTGTGGACAGGGCGATCCAAGCTTTCATGATTTCCTTTGCGTTGGGCCCGGCCGATACCGGCTACATTGCCCCAACGCATTGTAAAAGCGCAGGTTGACGCGTCGTGGCCGACTCGGCCGTATGGGCATGCGGGAGACATCATGGCCTTTCTCGTCTTGGGCATCCTGCTTCTGGCTTTGAAGTTGGCCGAATACGGCCCCGTGGGAGCCTGGTCGTGGTGGGTCGTTCTGGCTCCCTTTGGCCTGGCCGTGATGTGGTGGGGTTTTGCCGATTCGATCGGGCTGACCCAACGGCGCGCCATGAACAAGATGGAAGAGAAGAAGGTCGAACGCCGAAACCGCAATCTCGAAGCGCTGGGCCTGAGTCCACGCCGCGACCGCAAAGCCAAGCACGGCAACAGCTTCGCTTCAGCCGACGCCGGCAAACGGGCCGCGAAAGACCCCGTTTCGGCCGCCGCCGACGAAATCGGCCGGCGCTGAGGCTCGAGGCTCAGACCGCCAGCCGGCCGCAACACGCCGCGCGCCAGCGCCGTCGCCAGCAGTGGTGCGGCGAGCAAGGCCGCTGAGGCTGCCTCATTCGAACTTGTCGAGCACGGCGCCGCTGCTGGCGCTGGACGCGTTGTGCGCAAACTTGGCCAGCACGCCACGTGTGTAGCGCGCTGCCGGCTGGCGCCACAGCGTGCGCCGCCGCGCCAGTTCACCGTCGTCCACGTTCAGTTGCAGCAGCAGCTTGCGAGAATCGATGGTGATCGAATCGCCTTCCCGGACAAGCGCGATATTGCCGCCCGCATGTGCTTCGGGCGCGACATGGCCGACCACCATGCCCCAGGTGCCACCCGAAAAACGCCCATCGGTGATCAAGCCCACCGATTCACCCAGGCCCTGGCCGATGAGCGCCCCGGTGGGCGCCAGCATCTCGGGCATGCCCGGCCCGCCCTTCGGCCCCAGGTAGCGCAGCACCATCACGTCGCCGGCGACGATCTTCTTGGCCATGATCGCGGCCAGCGCCGACTGCTCGTCTTCGAACACCCGCGCCGGGCCGGTCATGACCGGGTTTTTCAGCCCGGTGATCTTGGCCCCGCAGCCTTCGGGCGAGAGGTTGCCTTTGAGTACCGCCAGGTGGCCTTGGGCATACATCGGCTGGTCGATCGGGCAGATCACGTCCTGGTCGGCGCGCGGTGCGTCGGGGATGTCGGCCAGGTTCTCGGCCACGGTCTTGCCGGTGATGGTGATGCAGTCGCCGTGCAGCAACCCGGCCTTCAGCAGCATCTTCATCACCTGCGGAATGCCGCCGGCGCGGTGCAGATCCACCGCCAGGTATTCGCCGCTGGGCTTGAGGTTGCACAGCACCGGCACCTTGCGCCGCACGCGCTCGAAGTCGTCGATGTTCCATTCGACCTCTGCCGCATGCGCGATGGCCAGGAAGTGCAGCACGGCGTTGGTCGAGCCGCCGATGGCCATGACCACGGCAATGGCGTTCTCGATGCTCTTGCGCGTGACGATGTCGCGTGGCTTCAGGTCCAGCTTCACCGCCTCGACCAGCACGTGCGCCGCCTGCCTGGCGTTGTGCACGATTTCCTCGTGCACGTTGGCCATGGTGCTGCTGAAGGGCAGGCTCAGGCCCAGTGCTTCGAAGGCCGAGGACATGGTGTTGGCGGTGTACATGCCGCCGCAGCTGCCGCTGCCGGGGATGGCGCGGCGCTCGATCTGGCAGAAGTCCTCCTCGCTCATGTGGCCGGCGCTGAACTGGCCCACCGCCTCGAACACGCTGACGATGTTCAGGTCCTTGCCCTTGTAGTGGCCGGGCAGGATGGTGCCGCCGTACACATAGATGGCTGGCACGTTGGCGCGCAGCATGCCCATCATGCCGCCGGGCATGTTCTTGTCGCAGCCGCCGATGACGAGCACGCCGTCCATCCACTGGCCGCCGACACAGGTTTCGACGCAGTCGGAGATGACCTCGCGCGACACCAGGCTGTACTTCATGCCCTCGGTGCCCATGGCCATGCCATCGCTGATGGTCGGCGTGCCGAAGACCTGGGCGTTCGCGCCGGCTTCCTTCAGCCCCGCGATGGCGGCGTCGGCCAGCACCTGCAGGCCCGAGTTGCACGGCGTGATGGTCGAGTGGCCATTGGCCACGCCGACCATCGGCTTGCTGAAGTCGTCGCCCTGGTAGCCCATGGCGTAGTACATCGAACGATTCGGCGCGCGCGCCACGCCTTCGGTGATGTTCTTCGAGCGGCGGTTGAAACTCATGCTGATTTCTCCGATCTGGGTCTGAACGCGACAGTATCGCCCAGGCCAATCAGGCTGCAACCCGGGCGACAATCGCCGGCTGAAAGAGGAGTGTGCCGATGCTGACGCATCCCCAGTTCGACCCCGTGGCGTTGTCGCTCGGGCCGATCCAGATCCACTGGTACGGCCTGACCTACCTGGCGGCCTTCGGCCTGTTTCTTTGGCTGGCGGCGCGGCGCGTGCGCTACCCCTGGTTTGCCCAGGCCGGCTGGACGCGCCGCGATGTCGAGGACCTGCTGTTCTACGGCGTGATCGGCGTGATCCTGGGCGGTCGCATCGGCTATGCACTGTTCTACAAGTTCGACCACTACATTGCCCACCCGCTGGAGGTGCTGGCGGTGTGGAAGGGTGGCATGTCCTTCCACGGCGGGCTGCTCGGCGTGCTGGGGGCGATGGCGCTGTTTGCGCGCAGCCGCAAACGCACTTTTCTGCAGGTCACCGACCTGATCGCACCCTGCGTGCCCACCGGCCTGGCGTCGGGGCGCACCGGCAACTTCATCAACGGCGAGCTGTGGGGCCGCGCGGCCGACCCGTCGCTGCCCTGGGCCATGGCCTTCCCGCAGTCGGGTACGCCGATCGCGCGACACCCGTCGCAGCTGTACCAGTTTGCGCTGGAAGGCCTGTTGCTGTTTGCACTGCTGTGGTGGTATGGCAGCAAACCGCGCCACACCGGGCAGGTATCGGGCGCCTTCCTGGTGGGCTATGGACTGTTCCGCTTTATCGCCGAATACTTCCGCGAGCCCGACAGTTTTCTTGGCCTGCGCGCCCTGGGCCTGAGCCAGGGCCAGTGGCTCAGCCTGCCGATGATCGCCGCTGGGGCGATCATGTGGTGGTGGGCCAGCCAACCCAAGCGGCGGCAAGCGTCATGAGCGCACTGCGACAGATCTTCCTGGACACCGAAACCACGGGCCTGAACGCGGCGGGCGGCGACCGCATCGTCGAGATCGGCTGCGTGGAGATGATCGGCCGGCGCCTGACGGGCGACAACCGCCACTTCTACCTGAACCCGCAGCGAGCGAGCCACCCGGATGCGCTGCGCGTGCACGGTCTGAGCGATGAGTTCCTGGCCGGCAAGCCGCTGTTCGAGACGGTGGCTGACGAGTTGTGCGCCTATCTGGCCGGCGCCGAGCTGGTGATGCACAACGCGCCTTTCGACATCGGCTTCCTGGACGAGGAGCTGCGGCGCTGCGGGCGCCCCGGCGTGGCACAGAGCGCGGCGGCCATCTGCGACAGCCTGTTGATGGCGCGGGACATGTTCCCGGGCAAGAGCAACTCGCTCGATGCGCTTTGCAAGCGGCTCGAGGTCGACCACTCCAACCGCACACTGCACGGTGCACTGCTCGACGCGGGTCTGCTTGCCGAGGTGTACATCTGCATGACACGCGGGCAGGGCTCGCTGGTCATCGACGAATCGGAGCCTCGTGATGCGTCGGGTGCGCTCGAGATCGTCGACCTGTCGCGATTCGAGCTGCCGCTGCCGGCGCCCAGCGCCGAGGAGATTGCCGCACATCGCGCCGTGCTCGCCGACATCGACAAGGCCAGCCGCGGCAAGCTGCTATGGCAGGCCGATCTGGCATAATCCGCGGCTTTCCGGAGCACTGGAAACAGCCATCCGGGCGGTTAGCTCAGCGGTAGAGCACTGCCTTCACACGGCAGGGGTCGCAGGTTCGAACCCTGCACCGCCCACCATAAAAACATAAATGAATCAGAGACTTAAATGAATGCACGATTCCGTTCCTGCCGATGGTGGGGAAAAAGTGGGGAAAAGAGCACTGCCGAACTTTGCCTCTGTCGTTGTAGTGCGAGTCGGCCGAAGTAGTGCGTGGAGGGCGGTGCTTGAGTGGCGGCCTGTCACGCGGGGGGCGCGGGTTTGAGTCCCCGTCCACTCCGCCAAGAAGCTAGCAAACACGGGCCTCTCAGGCCCGTGTTTCATTCCGACCCCCGTCTCGATACCCGGCTGTGATCGGGGTTTCTTGGGCCTCTGTGGCACGCCGCGATGCAAAACGGCAGCGCCTGATGGCATGCGAACATCGGAACTGGAGCTTGGTGTCCGGAAGCTGGCGGGGCGGTTGGCGCTGGCGCGCGAGCTGTCGCTGTTGCGCACCACGGTGGTCGAGGCCGCAATCCAAAGGCCTGCATCAGCTTCAGCGACGCGCCGACCCTCGGGTCGTAGGCGCACACCTGCGCTACCAGCTCCTCGGTGGCAATGCCCTGGGCCGACCAGCTCTTGTCGCGCCGCGCGTTCTCGTGGCGCTGGTACTGCTCCAGGCTCAAGCCATAGTGTGCCGGCCCGCGCACGAAACCGGGCTTGCCCATCCACATCGCCAGGCCCCGCAAGAAACTCAGGTAGGTCTGGATCGTGGCCGGCGCCAACTGCTCGCGCTGCCACACCTGCACCATCGCATGGATGTGCCGCTGGCCGAGGTTGCGCGGGTCCGGCACCATCTTGAAGCCACCCTTCAGCTTCAGGTCGCGGAAGAAGCGGCGCAGGAACTGCGAGCGCTCCTGTCGCGTCTTGTGCGACACCGTCTTCTCCAGTGACGTGTGCAGCGTGTTGAACAGTTCGATCAGGACGTCCAGCACCTTCAGCGGTGGCGCCTTGCCGGGCTTGTAGCGCTCCAGGATCTGCCCAGGCACCAGGCCGGCCCAGGCTTGGCGGCGCACGGGCTCGTGTTGGATGGATCGGCCGGGGCTCGAAGGCTCCTGTTTCCTGCGGCGCGAGGCATAGCTGCGGGCAGCATGGCGGCGTGAAGCAGGGCGCGGTTGACGATTGGACATGGCACGGTTCCTTGTTCAATGGCCCACCGCCCGATCGGCCGGCCATGGGGTCTATGAAGCTGGAATCCCTGGGCGCCACCGCCCGGAC
>DASQFA010000106.1:0-2026 GCA_035633375.1 Rubrivivax sp. | reverse complement strand
TCAACGACTGGCAGGCGGTGAGTGCCGTGCACGGCCGCTACTTCGGCGAGATCCGACCGGTGAACACGCTGCTGCAGGTGGCGGCGCTGGTCGGGCAGGGTTACTTGGTGGAAATCGAGGCCGAGGCCGTGGTCGACTCGGGGAACTGACGATGGAGTTTCGACCCGATCAGGTGGAGCCGAGGCGCGCCTTCCAGTAGCCGGACTTCTTCGGAAGGGTGCCATGGCAATCACCGGATTTCCGTTTCGCTTGCCATGTAGACCAAAGAGAACTTGAACTTCTTTGGAACTTGCCGACGGATGCCGTGCGTGAAGGGGGAGCCCATGTCGGGAAACTCGCCGGCACGGCTTCAACCGCTTGAATGGCCTTGTCGAAGCGCTCAGCCAAACGCGCCGCACTCGGCCTCGGCCTTGGCCACAGGCACGGCGCGAGCTGATGCCTCGGGTTGGTCCTGGCCCAGGCTTTGATGAGCGTCGCACGCGCCACATCGATGTCCACATGGAGCGTCGCGGCGCGGTGCTGCAGGCCCTGGAACTCGCCGATCGCGCGGCCGAACTGCCGGCGTTCTTTCAGGTAGCCGATGGGGGCGCGCTCAGATGGTGACGCCGCCGTCGACGACGATGGCCTGCCCCGTGATGAACGAGCCGGCGCGCGAGGCCAGGAACACGGCCGCGCCGGCAATCTCGTCGGGCTCGCCGATGCGGCAAAGTGGCGTGGTGGCGCAACGCTCGGCCAACGCGGCGGGGTCTTCCCACAGCGCACGCGCGAAGTCGGTCTTGATCAGGCCCGGCGCGATGCAGTTCACACGCACGTTGTGCGGGCCGTATTCCACCGCCAGGTTGCGCGCCAGCTGCAGGTCGGCGGCCTTGCTGATGCAGTAGGCGCCGATGATCGGCGAGCCGCGCAGCCCGCCGATCGACGAGACGATGATGATCGAGCCGCCCTTGCGCTCGACCATGCCGGGTGCGACGAAGCCGATGAGCCAGTGGTTGGCGACGATGTTGTTGTCGAGGATCTTGCGGAACTGCTCGTCGCCAATGCCGGCCATCGGCCCGTAGTACGGGTTCGACGCGGCGTTGCACACCAGCACGTCCACCGGGCCGAGCTGGCGCGCAGCCTCGTCGACCAGGTGCTTCAGCTCATCCTTCGACGAGATGTTGGCCGGCACCGAGATGGCCGTGCCTTCGCCATGTTTGGCGTTCAGCGCTGCCGCCAGCGCCGCACAGGGCTCGGCCTTGCGCGAAGAGATCACCACCTTGGCGCCATGCTCGGCAAAGCGCTGCGCAATCGCCTTGCCGATGCCGCGCGACGAGCCGGTGATCACGGCGACCTTGCCTTTGAGGGAAAACAAGCTCATGTCGGGTCTCCTGTGTGAGGCGGTGAACATAGCAGAGCGCATCGCGGCTCACCATCGGCAAGACGCTTGTCGCATGGGCGACACCATGCTGTCGCCGTGCGCGGGGGAATGGCGACAATGACTTGGTCCAGGCGCGCCCGCAGTATCACCTTCGACACACGACACCCACCACCATGCCAAGCCTCGATCTGCGCCAGCTGACCCGCACTTTTCCGGCTACCGGGCGTCTCGACGGCATCGGCTAGCGGCCGGCACGCGGCGCTGCAGTGCAGGCAGTGCACCGTGCCGAAGCGTTGGCCGGGCAGGGCTTGCGCGGCGACCGCAGCGTGCGTGGCCCGGCGGCCAGCGCAGCGGCGGGCGGCAAGCGCGAGGTCACGCTGCTGCAGGCCGAACACCTGCCTGTGATCGCCGCGCTGTCGGGTCGCGCCACAGCGCTGGACCCGCTGTGCCTGCGCCGCAACCTGGTGGTCTCAGGCTTGAATCTTCTGGCTGCACGCGCGCTGTTCAAGGGCCAGCTGCTGCGCTTGCGCATCGGCGCGGCCGATGCCGACGCGCGCGACGCGGTGTGGCTGGAGATCACCGGCCCGTGCGAGCCCTGCTCGAAGATGGAAACATTGCTCGGGCCAGGCGGCTACAACGCCATGCGTGGCCATGGCGGCGTCACTGCCC
>DASQFA010000105.1:0-2660 GCA_035633375.1 Rubrivivax sp. | reverse complement strand
GCGGCTTCCCGACGGCACCGGCCTGGAACTGCTGCAGCGCCTGGAGGAGGGTGGCCGCAGCGAGAAGGCCATCGTCATCACCGCCTACGGTTCGGCACAAGGCGCGGTCGAGGCGCTGAAGTGCGGCGCCTACGACTACCTGACCAAACCCGTGGACCTGCGCCAGTTCCGCGCCGTGGTGGCCTCTGCCCTGGGACGCGCCGTGCCGCCTGCCGCCCCGGCCGCTCGGCCGGAGCTGGTGCCGGCCGTGTCGCGCAGGCGTGCCAGCGAAGCGCCACGCAGCGCGCCGGTGGCCTCGCTGCAGCGCCTGGTGGGCCAGACCGAAAGCATGCAACAGGTGCACGCCATGGTCGGCAAGGTGGCGCGCGGCATGGCGCCGGTGCTGGTGCACGGTGAATCCGGCACCGGCAAGGAACTGGTGGCGCGCGCCATCCACGAGGTCTCTTCTCGCGCCGCGTCGCCCTTCATTGCGGTGAACTGCGGCGCCATCCCCGAGCTGCTGCTCGAGGCCGAGTTCTTTGGCTACCGCAAAGGTGCGTTCACCGGCGCGGTCGACGACCGCGAAGGTTTCTTCCAGGCGGCGCAGGGCGGCACGCTGTTCCTCGACGAGATCGGCGACCTGCCGCTGTCGATGCAGAGCAAGCTGTTGCGCGTGATCCAGGAGCGCGCGGTACGGCCGATCGGCGCGGTCAACGAAACACCGGTCAACGTGCGCATCGTCAGTGCCACCCACAAGGACCTGGCTGAGGAAGTGCACGCAGGGCGCTTCCGCCAGGACCTGTACTACCGCCTGAACGTCATCCAGATCCGCCTGCCCGCGCTGCGCGAACGCGCTGCCGATCTGGCGCTGATCTGTGACGCGGTGCTCGAGCGCATTGCCCGCGACGCCGGCGTGCAGCCGGTGCCGACGATGAGCCAGGACGCCTTGCAGTTCCTGTCGCGGTATGCCTTCCCCGGCAACGTGCGCGAGCTGGAGAACCTGCTGCAGCGCGCGCTGGCGCTGTCCGGGGGCGAAGTCATCGCACGGCACGACCTGGGCCTGTCGGACAGCAGCGTCGGCGAGCCCGTGAACGCGGCACTCGACGATCTGCCGGCAGCCCCGGCCGCCCCGGCGTCCCCGGCGACAGTGGCCGCGGCGCCGGCGGCCCTGTCATCGCCGGTGCCGTTGCCGGCCGACCTGCAAGCCCATCTCGACGGTGTGGAGCGCGACATCCTGCTTCGCGCATTGGAGCGCTACCGCTACAACCGCACCGCCGCCGGTGCCAGCATGGGCCTGTCGCTGCGCCAGATGCGTTACCGCATGGCGCGCCTGGGCGTGACGGCGGGCGAGAGCTTTGGCGAGCGTGGCGATCCGCCCTGATCGGCGCTGGCACGACGGTTGGTGGAGCGCGGCGAGTCCTTGCCCGTCGCCGAACTTCGATGCGCGCCCGGCGGGCCTGCCGGTCGTGCTGGTGGTGCTTCACTCGATCAGCCTGCCGCCAGGCGAGTATGGCGGCGATGCGATCGAAGAGCTTTTCGCCAACCACCTGGACTGGGACGCGCACCCCTACTACGACAGCATCCGTGGCTTGAAGGTCTCGGCGCATTTTCTCGTGCGCCGGGATGGTGGGCTGCGGCAGTTCGTGTCCTGCGATCAGCGTGCATGGCATGCCGGCCGGTCGATGTGGCGCGGCCGCGAGGACTGCAACCACTTCTCCGTGGGCATTGAACTCGAAGGGCTGGAAGGCTCGGCTTTCGAGCCGGCGCAATATGCCGAGCTGGCGCGACTGCTGCGCGCGCTTGCCAGCCACTACCCCATCGAGGAGGTGGTCGGGCATGAGGACGTGGCGCCCGGGCGCAAGTTCGACCCGGGCGACGGCTTTGATTGGCAGCATCTGCGCAGGCTGTTGCGCCGCACCCGCCCGAGCCTGCCGCGCGCCAGATCCTTGCCGCGCGCCTGATCCGCCTGCGCATGAGCGCGGGTGTGTCCGATTTCACATTCGGCAAGGACCTAGGCTAAACACTACCTGTAGTGCCTTGCGGGGGCGCGGACCCCCATATATAGTGTGTCCTGTGATACGCTCCCATCCTTTCTCAGAGGCTTTGCACGCTGCGGCGCCCGGTTGGGCCGAAGCCCGGCGGCGGCCTTGCCGCATCGCGCCGCTTGCGGCCGAGCGCGGCGCACGGGTGGCGCATCGCTGACGCCCGCAGATCGGCCGCGGCCGCTTTTGTGCCCTCTCGACCCCGACACACGCACTCCACACTGACAGGTCCACCCATGCAAGCAGTCGCCTCCCAGGCCGCAGAACACAACCCGCTGCCACGCGTCAATGCGCCGCTCGCCGCCAGTGCGTCGGCCTACGCCGGTTTTCAGATCATCCGCCGCAACGGTGCCGTGGTCGTGTTCGAGCCGAACAAGATCGCGGTGGCGCTGATGAAGGCCTTCCTGGCCGTGCACGGCACGCAGGGCGCGGCCTCGGCCAGTGTGCGCGAGACGGTGGATGCGCTGACCGAAACGGTGGTGCGCGCCTTGCTGCGTTCGCGCCCGGGCGGCGGCACCTTCCATATCGAGGACGTGCAGGACAGCGTCGAACTGGGCCTGATGCGCAGCGGCCACCACGAGGTGGCCCGCGCCTATGTGCTGTACCGCGAGCGGCGCACGCGTGAGCGCGCGCAGCAGG
>DASQFA010000104.1:0-3550 GCA_035633375.1 Rubrivivax sp. | reverse complement strand
AGGCCGCCGCCGTGAAGCGCCACTACAAGCGTGTGCGCAGCATGCAGTTGCCCAAGAAGCTGTTCTGACACCGCGCCACGTGCGCCCCGCAAGCCCGCAGGCATTCGCCGCTGCGGGCTTGTTTGTTTGGCAAGGGAAGTCGCCATGAGCCTGAAAGACCGCGTCACCGAAGACATGAAGGACGCGATGCGCGCCAAGGATGCGCCGCGCCTGATGACCATCCGCATGCTGCTCGCAGCCTGCAAGCAGCGCGAAGTGGACGAGCGCATCGTGCTCGACGACGCGGCCGTCATCGGCCTGGTGGACAAGCTCATCAAGCAGCGCAAGGACTCGATCGCCGCCTTCGAACAAGGTGGACGCGCCGATCTGGCGGCCAAGGAAGCGGCCGAGATCCAGGTGCTGCAGGCCTATCTGCCGCAACGCCTGGGCAGCGACGAAACCGCGGCCGCGGTGGCCGCCATCGTGGCCGCGCTCGGTGCCTCGGGCCCGGGCGACATGGGCAAGGTCATGGCCGCGGCCAAGGCCCAGCTCGCCGGCAAGGCCGACATGGCATCGGTGTCGGCCGCCGTCAAGCAGGCCCTGTCGAAGTAAGCTCGCGCCCATGAACACCCGCCTGCCCCTCCAAGCCATCGCCGACGACGTCTGCGTGGCCCCGCAACTCGGCCCCGATGCCATGGCCGAGGCGGCACGCGCCGGCTTTCGCAGCGTGGTCAACAACCGGCCCGATTTCGAAGGCGGCCCCGAACAGCCCACCAGCGCGCAGATCGAAGCCGCGGCCAAGAGTGCGGGCCTGGAGTACCGCCACCTGCCGGTCAGCGGTGCCTACCAGTCGCCCGAGGATGCCGCTGCGATGGCGCGCCTGCTGCAACAGCTGCCGCGGCCGATGTTGATGTTCTGCCGCTCGGGCGCACGCTCCAGCCGGTTGTACCAGCTGGCCCAGCAGGCCTAGAAAGCCCCCCGTCTGCGGGGCCGCTGGCGCTACGTAGTTTCCCTAGTACTACGCAACTTGACGCTGGAAACGCCGCACAAGTCCTTACAGTCCGGCCTGCGCGCGAGTGAGCACGATTCGCCGCTGTTGCAGCCATCTGGCCCGCCGGCCCACTGAATGGAGATCTGCCTTGGATGCCCTACTGAAGCTGTCCGCCGGTGTCGATGCCGTCACCAACCAGATCGGCAAGCTCATCCGCTGGCTGGTGCTGGGCTCGGTGCTCATCAGTGCCGGCAACGCCATCATCCGCAAGGCTTTCAACATCAGCTCGAACGGCTTTCTCGAGATCCAGTGGTACCTGTTCGCTGGCGTGTTCCTGCTCGGGTCGGGTTTCGCCTTCATGCGCAACGTGCATGTGCGCATCGACTTCATTTCCGGCAAGCTGTCCAAGCGCACCAACACCCTCATCGACATCCTCGGCATCGTCCTCTTCATCGTTCCACTGTGCCTGATCATGGTCTGGCTGAGCTGGCCGCTGTTCAGCAACGCGCTGGCCACTGGCGAGATGTCGCAGAACGCCGGTGGCCTGATCCGCTGGCCGGCCTATCTGCTGATGCCGCTGGGCTTCGGCCTGCTGCTCGTGCAGTCGCTGTCCGAGCTGGTCAAGCGCATCGCCTACCTCAAGGGCCTGCGCGCCGAGCCGATGAGTGTCGAACCCGGCGCCAGCGATGAAGAAATCCTCGCCGCGGAACTGGCCGCCGCAGCCGCCAAGAAGCTGGCCGGAGCCTGACGCATGGAAACCTCTTTCATCGCCCAGAACTTCGTGCCGCTGATGTTCGCGGCACTGTTCGTCTTCCTGCTGTCGGGCATCCCGGTGGCCTTCGGGCTGGCGGCCACCGGCCTGTTCATGGGCTTCATCGGCATGGAAGCCGGCCTGTTCGGCAGCAACCTGTTCCAGGCGCTGCCGCTGCGCGTGTTCGGCATCATGCAGAACGACACGCTGCTGGCGATACCGTTCTTCACGCTGATGGGCATCATCCTCGAACGATCGGGCATGGCCGAGGATCTGCTCGAAACCGTCGGCCAGGTGTTCGGCCCGCTGCGCGGCGGCCTGGCCATCGCAGTCATCCTGGTCGGCGCGCTGCTGGCGGCCACCACCGGCGTGGTTGCGGCGGCCGTCATCTCGATGGGCCTGATCTCGCTGCCCATCATGCTGCGCTACGGCTACAACCGCACCATCGCAACAGGCACCATCACCGCGTCGGGCACGCTGGCGCAGGCCATTCCGCCGTCGCTGGTGTTGATCGTGCTGGCCGACCAGCTGGGCCGCTCGGTCGGCGACATGTATGCCGGCGCGCTGATTCCCGGCCTGATCCTGGTCGGCGTCTACCTCGGCTTCGTCGTCCTGGTGGCGTTCATCAAGCCCAAATGGGTGCCGGCGCTGCCGGCCGAGGCGCGCATCTACCGCGAGCCCGATGGCGCCAGCGGCCACCGCTCGCTGCTCATCCTGTTTGCCGTCTGCGCCGTGGCCGGCGTGGTCTGGTCGAAGGTGCACCAGAGCGTGATCAATCCACTGATCGGCCGCCAGCTGCCGGCGCCAGGCGACGAAATATTCATCCTGTCGATGACCGTGGCCTCGCTGCTGGCGCTGGCCCTGGCGTTGGTCAACAAGTTCTTCAAGATCGGCCTGCTGTCGCGCCTGACCGAGCAGGTCACCTTCGTGCTGATCCCGCCGCTGGTGCTGATCTTCCTGGTGCTTGGCACCATCTTCCTGGGCATCGCCACGCCCACCGAAGGCGGCGCGATGGGCGCGCTGGGCGCGCTGATCATGGCCGGCGGGCGGGGCAAGCTGAACATGAAGCTGCTCATCCAGGCGCTGGACAACACCGCAAAGCTGTCGTGCTTCGTGCTCTTCATCCTGGTGGGCTCCACCGTCTTCAGCTTCACCTTCAATGCCGCCGACGGCCACATCTGGGTCGAGCACCTGTTCGACAACATGCCCGGCGGGGCGATGGGCTTCCTGATCGTGGTGAACATCCTGGTGTTCATCCTGGGCTGCTTCATCGACTTCTTCGAGATCGCCTTCATCGTCGTGCCGATCCTGGCGCCGGTGGCCGAGAAGATCCTGCCCGAACTGCTACCCCCCGGCACGCCGCCGGAGATGACGCTGATCTGGTTCGGCGTGATCATCGCCATGAACCTGCAGACCTCGTTCCTGACGCCGCCCTTCGGCTTCGCGCTGTTCTACCTGCGCAGCGTGGCCGCCAAGAAGGACTACCACGACCATGTCACCGGCGAGCTGATCCCGGCGGTGCAGACGAGCGAGATCTACAAGGGCTCGATCGCCTTCATCTGCCTGCAACTGGTGATGGTGGCGGCTCTGATCATGTTCCCGGCACTGGTCACCGGTGGCATCGAGAAGACGGTGTTGATCGATGCCGACAAGGCGCTGGAGTCGATGACCGAAAGCTCCAACGCGGGGCGCAGCGGCGCTGCCGGCGCCGCCTCGGCGGTGCCCGCGCTGCCGGGGGCGCCGGCGGCGTCCGGCGCCGAGGGCGGCGGCGCGAAGGAAGACCCGATGAAGGGCCTGCTCGATTCGATGAAGGCCGACGAGGGCAAGAA
>DASQFA010000103.1:0-2777 GCA_035633375.1 Rubrivivax sp. | reverse complement strand
CTCAGAGCGCCGCGTCCTTGAGCTTCTTCAGTGCGCGCGTCTTGATCTTCACGGTCGCGGGCTTGGCTGCGAAGACACGTTCCTGCTTGGTGAACGGATCGATGCCGGTGCGCTTTTTCTTCGCCGCCACGTTGACGACGTTGATCTTCAGCAAGCCCGGCAGGGTGAAGGTGCCCAGGCCCTTCTTGTGCAGCGATGCCAGCATGGTGGCTTCCAGCGACGCCAGCACGGCCTTCACGGCCTTGATTTCCATGGCCGCGATCTCGGCCAGATGCGCGATCAGGCTGGAACGGTTGAAGGCGGTCTTGATCGGCTTGACGCTGGCCGCCACTGCGGCAGGTGCTGCCGGCTTGCGGGTCTTCCTTGCCGGTACGACGGCCCTGGTGGATTTTTTCGCCGCAGTGGTTTTCTTGGCGGCAGTCTTGGTCTTCGTTGCAGTTGCCATGGGTTCTTGTGTCCTGAGATTTGAGTTGCGCCCGCGGTCTGCGGGCCGGCGCATTCTAGGCGCGCCTGCCAGCGGCGCGGCCAGTGGCGATTGCCGCACCACAAAGTTTGCAATTGCAGACCTCTGGGCGGGGCACAATACGCGACATGCCCAATATTGCATCCCTACTCAAGACCGAGATTTCGCGCGTCGCCCGCAAGGAAGTGCGCGCTGAGATCGCAGGTCTGAAAAAGACTTCAGCCACCCAACGCGTCGAGCTGGCCGCGCTCAAGCGACGCATGCAAGCGCTTGAACTGGAATTGCGCCGCTTGCTCAAATCCGGCGCCAAGGCATCGCGGACACAACCCGACGATGTGGACCAGGAGCCATCGGCCGCTTTGCGTTTCAGCGCCAAGGGCCTGGCCTCGCAGCGCCAGCGGCTGGAGCTGTCGGCCGAAGACTGCGGGCTGCTGCTCGGCACCTCGGGCCAGTCGGTCTACAACTGGGAATCGGGCAAGGCCCGTCCGCGCGCCAAGTATCTGCCGGCGATCGCCGCCCTCAGGGCCATGGGCAAGAAGGCGGCAGCGGCGCGACTCGCCGCCTTGCGGCCGACGGAATAGCCCTGCAAGCTGGCGCTGCAAGCGCACAGCGCCGCCGGCCGCTGTGGAATGATCGGGCATGCGACTGACACCCGAAGACCTGCAGCAGATCGCCGCGCGCACGCTGGCGCACTACGACACGCGCGCCCTGGACTATTGGCAGGGCACGCGCGAGCATGACGTCAGCCAGAACATCGATGCGTTGCTGCGGCACATCCTGGTGCCGCCGCCTTTCGACCTGCTGGATTTCGGCTGCGGGCCCGGGCGCGACCTGCGCAGCTTCAAGGCACTCGGGCATCGCATCATCGGCCTGGACGGATCGTCCGAGCTGGCCGCCCTGGCGCGCGCGCACAGCGGCTGCGAGGTACTGCAGCAGAGTTTTCTGCAGCTGGACCTGCCGATCGGGCGCTTCGACGGCGTCTTCGCCAACGCGGTGCTGTTCCACATCCCGGGCCAGGAGCTGCCGCGCGTCCTGCGCCAGCTGCACGCCAGCCTCAAGCCCGGCGGCGTGCTCTTTTCTTCCAATCCGCGCGGCCACGGGCAAGAGGGCTGGAACGGCGAACGTTTTGGCGCCTTCCACGACTGGCCCGGCTGGCAGGTGCATCTGCATGCGGCCGGATTCGAGGCGCTGGAACACTACTATCGGCCGATGGATGTGCCGCTCGAACAAAGGCCCTGGCTGGCCAGCGTGTGGCGCAAGCCGGTCGAATGAAGGCTGGCGCTCGATCAGCTCATGCCGTCGCCCGTGTGATCCCGCAGCGGCGCATCGGCAGGCGCCTTCACCGCCCAGCGCAGCTTGGCCGAGCTTGATCTCGGGTTGGCGCGCTGCTCGTCGAACGAGGGGCGCATCGGATCGGGCGCGACGCGCGCATACACCCCGGCACGCTCGCCCGCCTGGAAGGCCTTCTTCACGCGCCGGTCTTCGCCCGAGTGGAAGCTCAGGATAGCCACGCGCGCGCCGGGCTTCAGGCAGCCGGGCAAGGCCGACAGCAGGCGATCGAGCGCGCCGAACTCGTCGTTCACGGCGATGCGCAGCGCCTGGAAAGTGCGTTGCAGCGTCTTCCTGATCTCGGCCTGGCGTTCGGCCTGCGGCATCTTCGGATTGAGCAGCGCCGCCACCGCATCGCGCACACGTTCGGCCAGCTGGGTCGTGGTCTGCAGGTACTGCCCCTGCAACGCGGCCGCCAGCGGCTCGGCAAAGGGCTCGTCGGCGTGGTCTGCCAACAGCTCGCGCAGGCGTGGCCGTGTCACCGACAGCAACAGCTCGCTGGCGGAGGCGCCGAAACTCGGGTCCAGGCGCAGGTCCAGCGGCCCATCGGCCTTGAAGCTGAAACCACGCGCCGGGTTGTCGATCTGCATCGACGACACGCCCAGGTCGGCGAGCACGAAGTCGAAGCCCCCTCCGGCCGCCGGCAACAGCGTGCCCAGTTCGGCGAAGTTCAGCCGCTGCACCACCAGCACCGAGGCATCGAAGCCCAGGCCGCGCAGCCGTGCCTCGGTGCGCGGCAGCTCGAGCGGATCGACATCGATGCCGAACAGCCGCCCCCCGGGCAGCAGGTGTGGCAACAGTGCCGCGGCATGGCCGCCGAAGCCCAGCGTGGCGTCCAGGCCCACCTCACCCGGCTGCGGCGCGAGGATGGCCAGGATCTCCGCCACGCAGATCGGCCGGTGCATGCCCGCCGGGGTCTGGCCGCGTTGCAGCACCTTGTGCAGCTCATCGGCATGGCGCGCCGGATCCAGCTCCTTGTACTTTT
>DASQFA010000102.1:0-10675 GCA_035633375.1 Rubrivivax sp. | reverse complement strand
GTGCGAGAAGATCTTCAGCGCCTCGATCATGGCGATGCCCTGCTTGCGCGTGCCCGACAGGTTGAAACTGAAGACCGAGCCGCAGCCGCGCGGCAGCAGCTTGCGTGCCAGCGCCTGGCTGGGGTGGCCGTCCAGCTCGGGATAGCCGACGCTTTGCACCATCGGGTGCGCGGCCAGAAAGGCGACGATCTTGCGTGTGTTCTCCACGTGCCGCGCCATGCGCAGCGGCAGGGTTTCGATGCCCTGCAGGATCAGCCAGGCGGTTTGCGGGCTCATGCAGGCGCCAAAGTCGCGCAGGCCTTCGCGACGCGCGCGCAGCAGGAAAGCGCCGACGCTGCTTTCCTCGCTGAACACCATGCCGTGGAAGCCGGCATAGGGTTCGCTCAGCTCGGCGAAGCGGCCTGTCTTTGCGTGTGCGGCGTGCCAGTCGAAGCGCCCGCTGTCCACCAGTACGCCGCCGATCACCGTGCCGTGGCCGGACAGGAACTTGGTGGCCGAATGGAAGATCAGGTCGGCGCCGTGCTCGAAGGGCCGCATCAGCCACGGCGTGGTGAAGGTGCTGTCCACCAGCAGCGGCAGCCCGGCGTCGTGCGCGATGGTGCTGACCGTGGGGATGTCCAGCACGTCCAGCCCGGGGTTGCCCAGCGTCTCGCCGAACAGCAGCCGCGTCTCGGGCCGGATGGCGGCGCGCCAGCCGTCGATGTCGCCCGGCTTGACGAAGGTGGTGCCGATGCCGAAGCGCGCCAGCGTGTAGTACAGCAGGTTGTGCGATCCGCCGTACAGCGCCGAGCTGGCCACGATGTGCGATCCGGCGCCGGCGAGAGTGCTGATCGCAAGATGCAACGCTGCCTGCCCGCTGGCGGTGGCGATGGCGCCGCTGCCGCCTTCGAGCGCGGCGACGCGCTCTTCCAGCACGGCGTTGGTGGGGTTGCTGATGCGGCTGTAGACATGGCCCGAGCGCTCCATGTTGAACAGGCTGGCGGCGTGCTCGCTGTTTTCGAAGACGAAGCTGGTGCTCAAGTGGATGGGTACCGCGCGCGCGCCGGTGGCGGGGTCGGGGGCCGCGCCGGCATGCAGCGCGAGGGTGTCGAAACCGGGGTCGGAGTAGCCAGGCATGAGGTGTCTCTCGTGGGCAGGATCGACGCGGATTGTGGGCCAATGCAGGCATTCAACGCGCATCAGCGGGGCCCGCTGCGGGGCGGCGGCCGGCAGCCCGCGGCACGCGCCATTGGCAGGGGTGTCAGCCACGCGCGCGTGCAGCGCCAGGCGCGGCCCCGTGCTGCCGCACGGCATGCCGCACCCGGCGCCACTCAAGTGTGCCGGCAAGACTCCGATAAGTCTGGAGTCAGCCCCGATCGGGGTGCTATGGCCGCAGCCCCCAAGCGCAGAACCGATGTCGGAAATCGAAGCCCCTTCACGCGCTGCATTGCAAGGTGGCGAGGCGCGGCCGAGCCCTGGCGTCTGGGCGCCGGGCGTGCAGCTCATGCAACCCGGCGGCTGGCCGCGCATGGGCGGCCTGCTGTTGCTCTGCGCCTGGCTGCCGGCCTTGCTGTTGGGGGCGGGCCATTTGCAGGCGCCGCGCAGCTGGGTCGACCCTTTCGCGATGGCGGCCACCTGGCTGCTTGCGCTGTACCTGACGCTGTGTTTCATGAAGGCGCCGCGGCGTGGCGCGGACACGCCCGACACCGCTGCGCGCAGCCCTACGGAATCAGGCGTCGAGACCGCGCCGCAGCCGCAAGAACATGGTGGCCCGTCGGTGGCCCGCGGCGATGCCGGCGCGGCGACGCATGAAGAGCCTGACGATCTGGAGCGTGGGGCCGCTGCGCCGCCGACCTTGGCCCAGGCCTCGCACGTGCCGGCCGACGCCAGCAGCGCAGTGCAGTTGCGCCACGTCGAGGTACGCATGGCGACGGCTGAGATTGCGCGGCGCACCGTCGTGGGCTGTGGCCTGCTCGACGCCAGCACCAAGGACCTGGAGTGCGCCAGCGCCGACCTGGGCGCCATCCAGGACGAGATGGGCCACACCCTGAGGGTCATGGCCGCGCTGCGGGCGCGGCTGCTCTCCTTGAGCGGCAAGGTGCATGCCATTTCACGCGCTGCGCTGCGTGCCGACCACAAGGCACCGGCAAACCTGGACGCGGCCGGCACGCTGCACGACATCGTCGCCATGTCGGACGAAGAAATCGAGCAGTGCCACCGCCTGACCGAGCGCATCGGCGAGGCAGAGCGCAACGTCGAGCGCCGCGTCGAGGCGCTGCAGCGCAGCCTGGACCGGCTTGCGCACCACGCGCAGCGTGGCATGGGCGAGTCGCACCAGGTGATGGGCCTGACCCGCCAGGTGCAGGCGGCGGTGGCGGAATCGAAGGAGTCTTAGGCGCATTGCGCGAGACTTGCGTTCGCGGTGCGAAGCCTTGCGCGATCCGAGCGAACGGCAGCCTCCCTGCTGAAGCCGCTGCAGCCGCCCGGCGGTCGTGGCCGTGCAAGGGCCTGCTGCAATGTGCTTGGTACCATCGCTGCCACCGCCTTGCAGCATTCCCATCCATGTCCGGCAGCACCTTCGGCGAACTCTTCCGCGTCACCAACTTCGGCGAAAGCCATGGCCCGGCCATCGGCTGTGTTATCGACGGCTGCCCGCCGGGCATGGAATTGAGCCAAGCCGATATCCAGCACGATCTCGACCGCCGCCGCCCCGGCACCAGCCGCCACGTGACCCAGCGCAACGAGCCCGACGCGGTGGAGATCCTGTCCGGTGTGTACGAGGGCCTGACCACCGGCACGCCGATCGCGCTGCTCATCCGCAACACCGACCAGCGCAGCAAGGATTACGGCAACATCCTCGACACCTTCCGCCCCGGCCATGCCGACTACAGCTACTGGCAGAAGTACGGCCTGCGCGACCCGCGCGGCGGTGGCCGCGCTTCGGCACGCCTGACGGCGCCCACGGTGGCCGCCGGCGCGGTGGCCAAGAAGTGGCTGAATCAAAAGTACGGCACGCGCTTCGTCGGCTGGATGACGCAGATCGGCGACATCGCCATCCCCTTCGAGGACGAAACGCACATCCCGAACAACCCCTTCTTCGCGGCCAATGCCAGCAGCATCGCGCAGCTCGAGGCCTACATGGATGCACTGCGCAAGGCCGGTGACTCCTGCGGCGCGCGCCTCACGGTGACCGCGCGGCACGTACCGGTGGGCCTGGGCGAGCCGCTGTACGACAAGCTCGACGCCGACATCGCCTACGCCATGATGGGCCTCAACGCCGTCAAGGGCGTGGAGATCGGCGCGGGCTTCGGCTGCGTTGCGCAAATGGGCAGCGAGCATGGCGATGAGCTGTCGCCGATGGGCTTTCGCAGCAACCATGCCGGCGGCGTGCTCGGCGGAATTGCAACGGGCCAGGACCTGGTGGTCTCGATCGCCGTCAAGCCCACCAGCTCGATCCGCGTGGCGCGCGATTCGATCGACCGCGCCGGCCAGCCGACACGGGTGCAAACCTTCGGCCGGCACGACCCCTGCGTGGGCATCCGCGCCACGCCCATCGCCGAGGCGCTGCTGGCGCTGGTGGTGATGGACCATGCGCTGCGCCATCGCGCGCAATGCGGCGACGTGCATCTGCCGCAGCCACCGATCCCCGGCGCCGTCGCACCCGCGTGAACGCTGCGCCGCAGCGTTTCCGCGCGGCGCCCTTCGGCGCGCTGTGGTTGTGCTACTTCGGCGCCATCGGCCTGTTCAGCCCCTACTCGCCGCTGTGGCTGAGCAGCCTGGGCTACTCCACGCTGGCCATCGGCGCCTTCGCCGCACTGCAGAGCTGGACGCGCATCGTCGCACCCTATGGATGGGGCTGGCTGGCCGACCACGGCGGGCGCCGTGTCTCGCTGCTGCGCCTGGGGGCGGTGTTGAGCGCACTGGCGGCCGCGGCCCTGTGGTGGGTGCGCGATGCGGGCGTCTGGCCGCTGGCGCTGGTGGTGGCGGCGATGTTCCTGGCCAACGGCGCGGTCACGCCGATTGCCGAGTCGCTGCTGCTGAAGCACCTGCACGATGGCGACGGGCTGGATGCGCGGCGCTACGGCCAGGTGCGCATGTGGGGCTCGATCGGCTTCATCGGCTCGGTCACGGTGTTCGGCTTCGTGCTGCAGCGCACCGGCATTGGTGCGTTGCCGCTGTTCACTTTTGCGCTGTTCGGGCTGCTGGTGGTGGCGGCCTGGCGGCTGCCGCCGCAGCACGACGCGGTGTCGCCCGACAGCTCCCGCGCGGCGGTGTGGCCGGTGCTGCGCCAGCCGGCGGTGCTGTGGTTCTTTGCCGGCGTCATGCTCACCGTGCTGGCGCACTCGAGCTTGTATGCCTTCTTCTCGCTGTATCTCGACCAGCTGGGCTACGCCAAGCCTGCGGTGGGGGCGATGTGGGCCGTGGCGGTGGCGGCGGAGATCGTCTTCTTTGCCTTTGCCGGGCGGCGTTTCGAGCGGCTGGACGTGTATCACTGGCTGGTGCTGGCGGCGCTGGTGAGCGCGGCGCGCTTTGCGCTGACCGCCGCTTTCGGCGACGTGCCCGTGGTGCTGGTGCTGCTGCAGCTGACCCATGCGCTGACCTTTGCCGCGCAGCACATGGCCTGCACCAGCCTGATCGCGCGGCATTTTCCCGACCGGCTGCGTGCACGCGGCTCGGCGCTGTATTCCACGCTGGGCTACGGCGTGCCCGGGGTCATCGGCGGCCTGGCCGGCGGGCTGCTGAGCCAGCGCTTCGGCCTGGCGGCGGTGTTCTGGGCCGCGTCGCTGGCCGCACTGGCCGGCGCGGCCTGCAGTGTGCTGGCCGCGCGCGCCGCGGGGCGGGGCCACGCCCATAATCCGCCGCCATGAAGATCATCATCCTCGGCGCGGGCCGCGTCGGTGAAAGCGTGGCCGAGAGCCTGGTGTCCGAGCGCAACGACATCACCGTCATCGACACCCAACCCGACAGGCTGGCGGCACTGCAGGCGCGGCTCGACCTGCGCGGCGTGGTCGGCAACGGCATCCAGCCTTCGGTGCAACGCGAGGCCGGCGCCGCGGGCGCCGATATGCTGATCGCCTGCACTGCGCTGGATGAAACCAACCTGGTGGCCTGCAAGGTGGCGCACGACGTGTTCGGCATCGAGACCCGCATCGCGCGTGTGCGCAGCCCCGAGTTCACCGACGGCAGCGCGCTGATGGGCAAGGAGGGCTTTGCGGTGGACGAGGTCATCTGCCCCGAGGAAAGCCTGACGACCTACATCCGCAAGCTGATCGAGTACCCCGAGGCGCTGCAGGTGCTGGAGTTCTCGCAGGGCAGCGTCAGCCTGATCGCGGTGCGGGCCGTCGAGGGCGGGCCGATAGTGCAGCATGTCATCTCCGATCTGCCGCAGCTGGTGCCGGGCCTGCCGATGCGCATCGTGGCCATCTACCGCAGCGATGCGCTGGGCCATGACCGCCAGGTGGTGTGCGACGGAAGCACGCGCATCGAGCTCGGCGACGAGCTGTTCGTTCTGGCGCCCAACGAGCACATCCGCGGCGTGCTCGAGGCACTGCACCGGCGCAGCGATCCGGTCAGGCGCGTCATCATCGCCGGCGGGGGCAACGTGGGCCTGCGGCTGGCGCGGCGCATCGCCAGCACATGCAAGGTGAAGATGATCGAGATCAACGCCGCGCGCTGCGAGTACCTCAGCACCCAGCTGCCCGCGCCCACGCTGGTGCTGCACGGCGACTGCACCGACGAGGAACTGCTGGAAAACGAGAACGTGCACGACACCGACCTGTTCCTCGCGCTGACCAGCGACGACGAGGACAACATCATGTCCTGCCTGATGGCCAAGCGCCTGGGCGCGCAGCGCGTGCTCGCGCTGATCAACCGGCGCGCCTATGCCGACCTGGTGCAGGGGCAGGGCACGCAGATCGACATTGCGGTGTCGCCGGCGCAGACGGTCATCGGCGAGCTGCTGGCGCATGTGCGGCGCGGCGACGTGGCCGCGGTGTACAGCCTGCGCCGCGGCGAGGCCGAGGCGCTCGAAGCGGTGGTGCGCGGCGATGCCAAGACCTCCAAGGTGGTGGGCCGGCGCATCGACCAGCTCGGGCTACCGCCGGGCGTGACGATCGGCGCCATCGTGCGCGGCGGCCCGGGGGTCGACCTGTTGCCGGCCAAGGAGGCCATCATCCCGCATCACGACACGGTGCTGCGCTCTGGCGACCATGTGGTCCTGTTCGTGCCGACGAAGCGCCTGGTGCGGCAGGTGGAGAAGCTGTTCCAGGTCAGCGCCACGTTCTTCTGAGCACCCGCATGAACGCGCCAGGGGCTGTCGTTGCGCTGGTAGGCCGCCTGGTGATGCTGTTTGCCTTGCTGATGGCCGTGCCGCTGGCCTTCGCGCTGCGTGCGCACGATCCTGCCGAAAGGGCCTTCCTGATCGCCATCGGCGTGACCTTCGGCGCGGGCCTGCTGGTCAGCCTGGCGACACGACGCATGCGCCGCGAGCTGCAGCCGCGCGACGGCTTCCTGCTGGTGTCGATGACCTGGCTGGTGCTGCCGGCCTTCGCGGCGCTGCCGCTGATGCTGGCCCTCCCGGGACTGAGTTTCACGGATGCCTATTTCGAGGCCATGTCGGGCCTGACCACGACGGGCGCGACGGTGCTGACCGGCCTCGACGCAATGCCCTTGTCGGTGAATGTGTGGCGCTGCTTCCTGGTGCTGGTGGGCGGGCTGGGCATCATCGTGCTGGCGGTGGCGATCCTGCCGCTGCTGGGCGTGGGCGGTGCGCAGCTCTTCAAGGCCGAGTCGGCCGGGCCGATGAAGGACACCAAGCTCACGCCGCGCATCGCGCAGACGGCACGCGGGTTGTGGGGTGTGTACTTCTTCTTCGCCGGGCTGTGCTTCGTGGCCTATGGCTGGGCCGGCATGGGTTGGCCGGACGCCTTCATGCACATGTGCGCCACCATGGGCCTGGGCGGGTTTTCATCGCATGACGCCAGCTTCGGCTACTGGAACTCGGCCTCGATCGAGGCCGTGGCGGTGGTTTTCATGATGCTGGCGGGCGTGAGCATGGCGCTGTACTTCGTGGCCTGGCGCGAGCGCTCGCTGCGTGCGCTGTGGCGCAACGTCGAAGCCCGCGCCTTCGTCGGCGCCATGGCCGGCGCGACCGTCCTGGTTTCCGTCTACATCTGGTACCACGGCAGCTACGCGAGCTATCCCGAGGCGCTGCGACATGCGCTGTTTCAAGTCGTGTCGATCGGCACGACCACCGGCTTTGCCTCACAGGACTTCGCCCAATGGCCGATCTTCGCATCGTTGGCCATGCTGCTGCTGGGCTGTTTTGCCACCTGCGCCGGCTCCACCGGCGGTGGCATCAAGATGATCCGCATGCTGCTGCTGTTGAAGCAGGCCCAGCACGAGCTGGTGCGCATCGTTCACCCGAACGTGGTCAACCCCGTGGTCATGGGCGGCCAGGTGGTCAGCGCACGCATCATGCAGAGTGTCATCGCCTTCATGATGATGTACGGCGCCACCCTGGTGGGCTTGACGATGCTGCTGTTGTTCAGCGGGCTCGACGTGGTCACCGCCTTCACCGCCGTCGTCGCCTGCGTCAACAACATCGGCCCCGGGCTCGGCGAGGTCGGGCCGGCGCTCAACTACCAGAAGCTCACCGACTTCCAGACCTGGGTCTGCACCTTCGGCATGCTGCTCGGCCGGCTGGAACTGCTGTCGCTGCTGGTCCTGTTCACGCCGCAGTTCTGGCGGCACTGAGCCGCCCGGGCTGCGCCAAGGCGGGATCTCACCGGTCCTGAGCGTTCGCGCTGGGCGGCGGTCGAGCAGCCCGGCTGCAAACGCGCAGCAGCCGCCTTCAACTGGCGCGCGAGGACACGACGATGCCTGCCAGCACCAGCGCGAAGGCCACGCCGTGGTACAGGTGTGGCACCTCGCCCACCAGCAGCGTCGACAACGCGGCGGCGAACAGCGGCGACAGGTTGCTGAAGAACGCCGCCATGGTCGGCCCGGCCTGGACCACGCCGATGCCCCAGCAGCGGAAGGCGATGACCGACGGACCGACGGCCACGTACAGCAGCAGCAGCACCACCCATGGCGACCAGACGATCGGCTGCGGCGCGGCCGCCTGCTCCGCGCCGGCGGCCAGCAGCGCCCAGCCCACGCCGAACAGCACCTGCAGCAACAGGAACTGCGCCCAGTCCCAGGCGGGGCGCTGCGGCGCGCGCATCGACGCCGGCGGGCGCGCCAGCAGCCAGCTGTACAGCGCCCACAGGCACACCGCCAGCAGCATCTGCAGATCGCCGATGACGAAGCGCACCTCGGCCAGCACGCGCCAGTCGCCGCGGCCCACCACCACCAGCACGCCCAGCAGCGACAGCGCGCTGCCGATCCACTGGCTGCGCCGCGGCGCCTCGCGAAAGCCGGCCCAGCCGATGAGCATCATCCACAGTGGCCCGCTGGCGGCGATGAGCGTGGCATTCAGCGCGGTGGTGGTGGTCAGCGCCAGGTATTGCAGTGCATTGAAGGCGGCCACGCCGAAGAAGCCGAGCGCGGCCAGGTGAGCGCGCCGCTGCCACACCGCCGCGCGCGCCGCGGGCGTGGACAGCGCGCGCCAGCCCAGCGGCAGCAAGATCAGCAAGGTCAGCGCCCACCGCCAGGCGTTCAGGCTTTGCGGCGCGACATGGCCCACCGCCAGACGCCCGACCACCGCATTGCCGGCCCACAGCAGCGGCGGCAGGGTCATCAGCACGATCAGTCGAGGCGACAGCGTCATCGGCTGCGCCATGCCCAGGCCCGCCGTGGCCCGGGCTGCGCGCCCTGGCGTCGCCGCGGCGGGCTCATCCCTCGCGTGCCGCGCCGCAGCTCCAGCACTGCTCGAAGGGACCGTCCACCTGCTCGCCGCAGGCCCTGCAGGCCCAGTGGTGCCAGGGCGGATTGCGCAGCTCGTGCAGCAGGCTCAAGGCTTCGGCATGGCGGCTGTCGTCCATGACCCAGACTTCGGGCAGCGCCTGGTCCACCGGAATTTCGCCGGCGATGCTGCCGGCCCAGGCGCGCTGCACCGTGGCATCCATGCCGGCGCCGCACAACTGGTCGGCCCACAGCGTGGCCAGGGCCAGGTTGGGCGCGGCGACCAGGCGCTTCATGCGGCAGCCAAAGGCTTCGACAATCGGGTCCGGGCGGGCAAGCGTGCGGGGCAAGTCATGGGCATGGGCTGGTCGATTCTCGCCGACATGGTGCTGGTGGTGCATGGCGTGTTCATCGCCTGGGTGGCGCTGGGCGCCTTTGCCGTGCTGCGCTGGCCGCGGTTGCTGTGGTGGCACCTGCCGGCGCTGGCCTGGGGCCTGTGGATCGAGGCCAGCGCCGGGCTGTGCCCGCTGACGCCGCTGGAGATGTGGTTGCGCCATCGCGCCGGGCAGGTCGGCTACGAGGGCAGCTTCATCGACCACCATCTCGGCGCGCTGATCTACCCGCAGGGCCTGACACCGGCCGCGCAATGGCGCATTGCACTCATCCTCGGGGCCTACAACCTGGTGTTGTACCTGCTCATCGTGCGCCGCCGCCTGCGCCGGCGCCGCATGCCCTAAGCTCACGCCTGCGCACACGCCAAGGAGACAACCATGACCAGCCGCTCACGCACCGTCCAGATCACCCAGCCCGGCGGCCCGGAGGTGCTGCAGCTCGTCGAATTGCCGGTGGGCGAGCCCGGGCCCGGCGAGATCCGCATCCGCCACCAGGCCTGCGGGCTGAACTTCATCGACGTGTACCAGCGCACGGGGCTGTACCCGAACCCGATGCCGCTGACGCTGGGCATGGAAGGCGCCGGCGTGGTCGAGGCAGTGGGCCAGGGCGTCACGCACCTCGAGGTGGGCGACCGCGCGGCCTATGCCAGCAACCCGCCGGGTTCTTACAGCGAAGCGCGCGTCATGCCTGCCAAGACGGTGTGCAAGCTGCCGGAGGGCATCGGCTTCGACACCGGCGCAGCGATGATGCTGAAGGGTCTGACCGCGCAATACCTGTTGAAGAAGACGCTGCCGCAAGGTGGCCTGCAGCCTGGCGACTTCATCCTGTTCCATGCCGCCGCCGGCGGCGTGGGCCTGATCGCCTGCCAGTGGGCCAAGGCGCTGGGCCTGCAGCTCATCGGCACCGCGGGCAGCGATGCCAAGTGCCAGCTGGCGCTGCAGCATGGCGCGGCGCACGCCATCAACTATTCGAGCGATGACTTCGTCGCCCGCGTCAAGGCCATCACCGGGGGCCAGGGCGTGAAGGTGGTGTACGACTCGATCGGCAAGGACACCTTCGAGCGCTCGCTCGACTGCCTGCGCCCCTTCGGGTTGATGGCCAGCTTCGGCAATGCCTCGGGGCCGGTGCCGCCCTTTGCCATCGGCACGCTCGGGCCGAAGGGTTCGCTGTACCTGACGCGCGGCACGCTGTTCACGCACATTGCCACGCGCGAGGCCACGCAGGCCATGGCCGACGACCTGTTTGCGGTGGTCGGCAGCGGGCAGGTGAAGATCCGCATCGACCAGCGTTACCCGCTGGCCGAGGTGGCGCAGGCACACCGCGACCTGGAAGCGCGCAAGACCACCGGCTGCACGGTGTTGCTTCCCTGAGCGACGCTCTTTATGGTTTCTTGATGCGGCGCAGCGCGATCTCTACACCGACTTGAGACGCTGATCCCTAAGCTCCGTGGCTTGTAGAC